>NZ_AKJI01000008.1:0-62804 GCF_000282415.1 Pseudomonas sp. GM60 | reverse complement strand
GGCGGCCGCCACTGGCCTGCCGGTCTGTCTGATGCATATGCTCGGTGAGCCGGGCGACATGCAGGACAATCCGCATTATCAGGATGTCACCCGAGAGGTCGGCGAGTTTCTTGTCGAGCGAATGGCGCAGTGTGCGTCAGTCGGAATTCCGGCTGAGCGGATCATCCTGGATCCGGGTTTCGGCTTCGCCAAAACCTTGCAGCACAACCTGAGCTTGTTCAAGCATATGGAAGTCCTGCATGCCTTGGGGCGGCCCTTGTTGGTCGGGGTTTCGCGAAAGAGCATGATAGGTCAGGCCTTGAATCGCCCGGTCGGTGAACGACTGCATGGCGGTTTGGCACTCGCGGCGCTGGCTTCATTCAAGGGGGCGCGTATATTGCGCGTCCATGATGTGGCCGAAACCGTCGATGTGGTGCGGATGATCGCCGCAGTGGAATCAGCCGAATAAGAATGATGGAGCACTTATGACTAAGAAATATTTTGGCACCGACGGCATTCGTGGTCGGGTCGGCGTGTACCCGATTACCCCTGAATTCATGCTCAAGCTCGGCTGGGCTGCGGGCATGGCGTTCCGCAAAATGGGCGCCTGCAAAGTGTTGGTAGGCAAGGACACCCGGATCTCCGGATACATGTTCGAATCGGCGCTCGAGGCCGGGCTGACTTCGGCGGGTGCCGACGTGATGCTCCTGGGTCCGATGCCGACGCCGGCCATCGCCTACCTGACGCGTACGTTCCATGCCGAAGCAGGCATCGTGATCAGTGCCTCGCACAATCCTCACGATGACAACGGCATCAAGTTTTTCTCCGGCAAGGGCACCAAGCTGCCGGATGAAGTCGAGCATATGATCGAAGAGTTGCTCGACACCCCGATGACCGTGGTTGAGTCGAGCAAAATCGGCAAAGTGTCGCGAATCAACGATGCTTCGGGCCGTTATATCGAATTTTGCAAGAGTAGCGTACCGACCGGCACCAGCTTTACGGGCCTGAAGATCGTGATCGATTGCGCTCATGGTGCGACCTACAAAGTGGCGCCGAGCGTGTTCCGTGAGTTGGGCGCCGACGTTGTCGTGCTTTCAGCGCAGCCAAACGGCCTGAACATCAATGACAACTGCGGTTCGACCCATATGGGTCAGTTGCAGGCTGCCGTCCTTGCCGAACATGCTGATCTCGGTATTGCGTTCGATGGTGATGGCGACCGGGTCCTGATGGTCGATCACACGGGCGCTGTTGTCGATGGTGACGAACTGCTGTTCATCATCGCCCGCGACTTGCATGAGCGTGATCTGCTGAAAGGCGGTGTGGTCGGAACATTGATGAGTAACCTGGGGCTGGAGCTGGCCCTGGCAGACCTGTCGATTCCGTTTGTGCGTGCCAACGTCGGTGACCGCTATGTGATCGCGGATCTGCTGGAGCGCAATTGGCTGGTTGGTGGCGAGAACTCGGGTCATATCGTCTGCTTCAATCACACCACCACCGGTGATGCGATCATTGCCGCGTTGCAGGTGCTGATGGCATTGCAGACTCGCTCCGAAGGACTGGCTCAAGCCCGTCAGTCGCTGCGCAAGTGTCCTCAGGTGCTGATCAACGTGCGTTTCGGTGGTGGTGCGAGCCCGCTGGATCATCCGTCGGTCAAAGAGGCCAGCGAGCGCGTTACCAAGGCTATGGCTGGGCGTGGGCGCGTGCTGTTGCGCAAGTCCGGCACCGAGCCGTTGGTGCGTGTCATGGTCGAAGGCGAGGACGAAACACAGGTTCGCGGCTACGCCGAAGAGCTGGCAAAACTGGTTGCTGAAGTTTCTGCCTGAATTCGGCTTGCCAGCCATGATTGTGTTGGGTAACATCTGCGCCCACTTTGACCGACGAGGTACAGCATGCGTCGCCCTATGGTAGCTGGTAACTGGAAGATGCACGGTACCCGCGCCAGCGTCGCTGAGCTGATCAACGGCCTGAGTCATTTGGCCTTGCCGAGCGGTGTTGATGTCGCGGTATTCCCGCCTTTCCTGCATATCAATCAAGTGATTGAAGGTTTGAAAGGTAAGTCGATTTCGGTCGGCGCGCAGAACTCTGCAGTGGAATCCATGCAAGGCGCTTTGACCGGCGAAGTTGCACCGAGTCAGTTGGTGGATGCAGGTTGTACCTTTGTACTTGTCGGGCATTCCGAGCGCCGCCAAATGGGCGAGCAGGACGGAATGCTGATTCGCAAGTTCGCAGCGGCACAGGCATGTGGCTTGATTCCAGTGTTGTGTATAGGGGAGACCCTGGAGCAACGCGAAGCTGGGAAAACTCTTGAGGTTGTCGGGCGTCAGCTTGGCAGTATCATTGAGGAGCTGGGTGTTGGTGCTTTTGCAAATGCAGTCATTGCTTACGAGCCGGTCTGGGCCATTGGTACCGGGCTGACTGCTTCGCCACAACAGGCGCAGGATGTGCACGCAGCCATTCGCGCTCAGTTGGCGGCAGAGAATTCTGAGGTCGCACAAGGTGTGCGGCTTCTATACGGCGGCAGCGTGAAGGCGGCCAATGCGGTCGAACTGTTCGGCATGCCGGATATCGATGGGGGGCTCATTGGTGGAGCTTCCCTGAATGCAGATGAGTTCGGTGCGATTATTCGCGCCGCGGGAAACTGAAAAAATGCTGGAAACAGTCGTAGTCGTTTTTCATCTGCTGGGTGCATTGGGCGTAGTTGCTCTGGTATTGCTGCAGCAGGGTAAGGGTGCGGATGCTGGCGCGTCTTTCGGAGCAGGTGCTTCAAATACTGTGTTCGGAAGCCAAGGTTCCTCTACCTTTCTTAGTAAGTTTACTGCTATACTTGCCGCCGGTTTCTTCATAACCAGCTTAGGGTTAGGTTACTTTGCTAAAGAGAAGGCTCACCAGCTGACTCAAGTAGGTTTGCCAAACCCGGCAGTGTTGGAAGTTCCAAAGCAACAACCGGCTTCTGATGATGTACCGGTGCTTCAAGAGCAAAAGTCGGCTACTCCAGCGACTGACGTACCTCCAGCTCAAGAGCAAAAGTAAGAAGGGTTTCAAACGTAGTATTGCCGAGGTGGTGGAATTGGTAGACACGCAACCTTGAGGTGGTTGTGCCCATAGGGTGTAGGGGTTCGAGTCCCCTTCTCGGTACCAATTATCAGGAGAGCCCGCTGTTGCGGGCTTTCTTGTAGGTGGAAGGTTACATTGACCCTGTCAGGGATCGGTCGTATACTTCCGCCCCAGCTTTGTCGCGGGGTGGAGCAGTCTGGTAGCTCGTCGGGCTCATAACCCGAAGGTCGTCGGTTCAAATCCGGCCCCCGCAACCAGTTTAAGGAGCCCCTTTTAAGGGGCTTTTTGTTAGCTGGACACTTTCTACGCCGCTGTTCGACGGCGTTTCAAGGATGGGCGTTTCGCCCATTTTTTTATTTTGCATAGCATGCACATACATGCACGAGGGGGTTCAGGTGTCGAGCAAGCTAGAAGAGTTGCAGGCCTTGTTGGCCCCGGTGGTCGTGGCCCTAGGCTATGAATGCTGGGGTATTGAGTTTTCGGCTCAAGGTCGCCACTCAATGTTGCGCGTTTATATTGATAAAGAAGGCGGCGTGCTGGTGGACGATTGCGCCATCGTCAGCCGTCAGATCAGCGGTGTCCTGGATGTTGAAGATCCAATCGCCGTTGAGTACACCCTTGAAGTTTCCTCGCCTGGCATGGAACGCCCGCTGTTCACTATTGAGCAGTTTGCAAAATTTGCCGGTGAACAAGTGAAGATCAGGCTGCGCTCGCCTTTTGAAGGGCGACGCAACTTTCAGGGCCTTCTGCGCGGTGTAGAAGAGCAGGATGTCGTGGTGCAGGTAGAAGACCATGAGTTCCTGTTGCCGATCGATATGATCGACAAGGCCAACATTATTCCCAGTTTTGACTGAGACGCGGATCCCGCGGATCCAATGGCTTGCGAAAGGCGAGGCGTACGATGAGCAAAGAAGTACTGCTGGTTGTTGAGTCGGTATCCAATGAAAAGGGCGTACCGGCAAACGTAATTTTTGAAGCGCTGGAGCTGGCTCTGGCCACTGCTACCAAAAAGCGTTTCGAGGACGAAGTCGATCTGCGTGTGGAAATCAATCGCCACACCGGTGCTTACGAGACCTTCCGTCGCTGGACGGTTGTCGAAGAAGCAGATCTGGACGATCCGGCCATCGAAACCTGGCCGAGCAAGGTTGCCGAAACGCATCCTGGTGCCCAGGTTGGTGATGTAGTCGAAGAAAAAATCGAATCCATCGAGTTCGGCCGCATTGCTGCACAGACTGCCAAGCAAGTCATCGTGCAGAAAGTTCGCGAAGCCGAGCGCGCTCAAGTCGTTGACGCCTATCGCGAGCGCCTGGGGGAAATCATCTCCGGCACCGTGAAGAAAGTGACCCGCGACAATGTGATCGTCGACCTGGGCAACAACGCTGAAGCGTTGCTGGCTCGTGAAGACATCATCTCTCGCGAAACCTTCCGGGTTGGCGTGCGTCTGCGTGCGCTGCTCAAGGAAATCCGCACCGAGAACCGCGGCCCGCAGCTGATCCTGTCGCGTACCGCGCCGGAAATGCTGATCGAGTTGTTCCGCATCGAAGTGCCGGAAATCGCTGAAGGCCTGATCGAAGTAATGGCTGCCTCCCGTGACCCGGGTTCGCGCGCCAAGATCGCGGTCCGCTCCAAGGACAAACGCATCGACCCGCAGGGCGCTTGCATCGGTATGCGCGGTTCGCGCGTCCAGGCAGTGTCGGGTGAGTTGGGCGGTGAGCGTGTTGATATCGTCCTGTGGGACGACAACCCGGCTCAGTTCGTAATCAACGCCATGTCCCCGGCTGAGGTTGCGGCAATTATCGTTGACGAAGATGCCCATGCAATGGACATCGCCGTTGGCGCAGACAATCTGGCTCAGGCCATCGGTCGCGGTGGTCAGAACGTGCGTCTGGCTAGCCAGTTGACTGGCTGGACCCTGAACGTGATGACCGAATCGGACATCCAGGCTAAGCAGCAAGCAGAAACCGGCGACATCCTGCGCAACTTCATCGACGAGCTGGAAGTCGACGAAGACCTGGCACAGGTGCTGGTAGATGAAGGCTTCACCAGCCTGGAAGAGATTGCCTACGTACCGTTGGAAGAAATGCTCAACATCGACGGCTTTGACGAAGAAACCGTCAACGAGCTTCGCGCTCGTGCCAAGGATCGTTTGTTGACCAAAGCCATCGCTACTGAGGAAAAGCTGGCAGACGCCCATCCGGCCGAAGACCTGCTCTCGCTTGAGGGTATGGACAAGGATTTGGCGATGGAACTGGCGGTGCGCGGCGTAATTACCCGCGAAGACCTGGCCGAGCAGTCTATTGACGACCTGCTCGACATCGACGGCATTGACGATGATCGTGCCGGCAAGTTGATCATGGCCGCCCGAGCCCACTGGTTCGAGTAATTAGGCGCGGCCTGAGGAGAGAAGTGCATGACGCAAGTCACGGTGAAACAACTGGCCGATGAGGTCAAAACACCGGTAGAGCGCCTGTTGCAGCAGATGCGTGAGGCAGGTCTGCCGCACACCGCCGCCGAAGAACATGTGACTGACAGTGAGAAGCAATCTTTGCTGACTCACTTGAAAAGCAGCCACAAGGCGAAAGTGGAAGAACCACGCAAGATCACACTGCAGCGTAAAACCACCAGCACCCTGCGTGTTGCTGGCAGCAAAAGCATCAGTGTTGAAGTCCGTAAAAAGAAGGTTTTCGTACAACGCAGCCCGGAAGAAATCGAAGCCGAGCGCAAACGCGAACTGGATGAACGTCGCGCAGTAGAAAATGCTGCTCGTCAGAAGGCTGAAGAAGAAGCCAAGCGTCGCGCCGAAGAAGAAGCGCGTCGCCAGCCTGCTGCTGCGCAAACCGCTACCAACGACGCTGTTGCAGCGCCGGTTGCCGTTGCCGAGCCAGTGCGTGAAAGCGCTCCGGTGGTTGCAGCTGCTCCAGCTCCGTCTGCTGATGTTCGCAACAAGCAGAACGAACAGCGCCGTCCGGACAAACCACGTGCCGACGATAACAATCGTCGTGGCAGTGGCGATGGTGAGCGCAAAAACGCTCCGCATCGTGCTTCGGTTAAAGAGAAAGCGCCTGCTCCACGTGTTGCGCCACGTACTACCGACGAAGAAAGCGATGGCTTCCGTCGTGGTGGTCGCGGCAAGGCCAAGCTGAAGAAACGCAACGCTCACGGTTTCCAGAGCCCAACCGGCCCTGTAGTGCGCGAAGTGAAGATCGGCGAGACCATCACTGTTGGCGATCTTGCCCAGCAGATGTCGGTCAAGGCTGCTGAAATCATCAAGTTCATGTTCAAACTGGGTACCCCAGCGACCATCAACCAGGTACTGGATCAGGAAACTGCCCAACTGGTTGCCGAAGAGCTGGGCCACAAAGTGACCCTGGTCAGCGACACCGCCCTGGAAGATTCCCTGGCCGAGTCCCTGAAGTTTGAAGGTGAAGCGTTCTCCCGTGCTCCGGTCGTGACCGTAATGGGCCACGTTGACCACGGTAAGACCTCGCTGCTCGACTACATCCGTCGTGCCAAGGTTGCTGCTGGCGAAGCCGGCGGTATCACCCAGCACATCGGCGCGTACCACGTTGAAACCGAACGCGGCATGGTCACCTTCCTCGACACCCCTGGTCACGCCGCGTTTACCGCCATGCGTGCTCGTGGTGCCAAGGCGACCGACATCGTGATCCTGGTGGTTGCAGCGGACGACGGCGTGATGCCGCAGACCGTTGAAGCCGTTCAGCACGCCAAGGCTGCCGGTGTTCCGCTGGTTGTAGCTGTGAACAAAATCGACAAGCCGGGCGCCGATCTCGATCGCATCCGTAGCGAACTGTCGGTTCACGGCGTGACTTCGGAAGAGTGGGGCGGCGACACCCCGTTCGTATCGGTTTCGGCGAAAGTCGGTACTGGCGTGGACGAGTTGCTCGAAGCTGTTCTGCTGCAAGCTGAAGTTCTCGAACTGAAAGCAACTCCGTCGGCTCCGGGTCGTGGCGTTGTGGTTGAATCGCGTCTCGACAAAGGTCGTGGCCCGGTTGCAACCGTTCTGGTTCAAGACGGTACCCTGCGCCAAGGCGACATGGTCCTGGTCGGTTCGAACTATGGCCGTGTACGTGCCATGCTCGACGAGAACGGCAAGCCAATCAAAGAAGCCGGTCCTTCCATCCCTGTCGAGATCCTCGGCCTGGACGGTACGCCGGATGCTGGCGACGAGATGAGCGTGGTTGCCGACGAGAAGAAAGCCCGTGAAGTGGCTCTGTTCCGTCAAGGCAAGTTCCGCGAAGTCAAGCTGGCCCGTGCTCACGCCGGCAAGCTTGAAAACATCTTCGAGAACATGGGTCAGGAAGAGAAGAAGACGCTCAACATCGTCCTCAAATCCGACGTCCGTGGTTCGCTGGAAGCGTTGAACGGTGCCTTGAATGGCCTGGGTAACGACGAAGTGCAAGTGCGTGTTGTCGGTGGCGGTGTCGGTGGTATCACCGAGTCCGACGCCAACCTGGCACTGGCCTCCAACGCTGTACTGTTCGGCTTCAACGTGCGTGCCGATGCCGGCGCTCGCAAGATCGTCGAGCAGGAAGGTCTGGATATGCGTTACTACAACGTGATCTACGACATCATCGAAGACGTCAAGAAAGCCCTGACCGGTATGCTCGGCAGTGATGTTCGCGAGAACATCCTGGGTGTGGCCGAAGTGCGTGACGTGTTCCGTTCGCCGAAGTTTGGCGCGATCGCCGGTTGCATGGTTATCGAAGGTGTTGTTCACCGTAACCGTCCAATCCGTGTACTGCGTGAAGACATCGTTATCTTCGAAGGCGAGCTGGAATCCCTGCGCCGCTTCAAGGATGACGCTTCCGAAGTACGTGCCGGCATGGAATGCGGTATCGGCGTGAAGAGCTACAACGACGTCAAAGTCGGTGACAAGATCGAAGTCTTCGAGAAGGTTCAGGTTGCTCGCAGCCTCTAACTCGCGCACTTCAAGGGCCACGATGGGCCGCTGCATGCAAATGCGCGGCACAGCGTCAGGACTCTAAACGCAACGCCCGGTCTGGCTTTTGTCAGGCCGGGCGTTTGCCGCTTTCAGACCCCACGGGTTTCACCGTGAGGCAGTAACAGGTAACAAGACATGGCAAAAGAATATAGCCGTACCCAGCGTATCGGCGATCAGATGCAGCGTGAGCTGGCACAGCTGATCCGTCGTGAAGTCAAAGATCCGCGCGTAGGCCTGGTCACCATTACCGCTGTTGAAGTCAGTCGTGACGTCGGTCACGCCAAGATTTTCATCACCGTGATGGGCCAGGACAGCGCCGAAGATATCGCGCAAAGCATCAAGGTGCTCAACTCCGCCGCCGGTTTCCTGCGTATGCAGTTGGCCCGCGAAATGAAGTTGCGCAGCGTTCCGCAGTTGCACTTCCACTACGACGAAAGCGTCGTGCGTGGTGCGCATCTGTCGGCCCTGATCGAGCGTGCGGTGGCTGAAGACAATCAGCACCCGGTTGCGGCAGAAGTCGAAGACACCAAGGAGTAATCGGTGGCTCAGGTCAAACGTATCCGTCGTAACGTCAGCGGCATTATCCTGCTCGACAAACCGCTGGGGTTCACCTCCAACGCAGCGTTGCAGAAGGTTCGCTGGTTGCTGAACGCCGAGAAGGCCGGGCACACCGGCAGTCTTGATCCGCTGGCCACCGGCGTGTTGCCGTTGTGCTTCGGTGAGGCGACCAAGTTCTCGCAATACCTGCTCGATTCCGACAAGGGTTATGAAACCCTGGCGCAACTGGGCAAAACCACCACCACGGCGGATGCCGAAGGTGAAGTTTTGCAGGAGCGCCCGGTGACCGTTGGTCGATCCGATGTCGAAGCGGTACTGCCGAAATTTCGTGGGCAAATCAGTCAGATACCGCCGATGTACTCGGCGCTCAAGCGTGATGGCCAGCCGCTGTACAAGCTGGCACGTGCAGGCGAAGTAGTGGAGCGCGAACCGCGTTCTGTTACTATTGCGCGCTTGGAATTGCTGGCCTTTGAAGGTGATACTGCGCGGCTTGCGGTGGATTGCAGCAAAGGCACCTATATCCGCACCCTGGTGGAGGATATCGGTGAGCAACTCGGTTGTGGCGCTTACGTTGCTGAATTGCGACGTACCCAGGCCGGGCCTTTCACGCTGGCGCAGACTGTCACGCTTGAAGAGCTGGAAGCGGTACATGCCGAAGGCGGCAACGAAGCGGTCGACCGCTTCCTGATGCCATCGGACAGCGGCCTGCTGGATTGGCCACTGCTGCAGTTCTCGGAAGCGAGCGCGTTCTACTGGCTCAACGGCCAGCCGGTTCGCGCCCCGGATGCTCCGAAGTTCGGCATGGTACGGGTACAGGATCACAATGGTCGCTTCATCGGTATCGGTGAAGTGAGCGAAGACGGGCGCATCGCGCCGCGTCGACTGATTCGGTCAGAATGACCGGACGAGGGTGGCTGTTAACAGGCACGGTCACTACTCATTTTTAGATACAGGGATTTGTCCCTGGCCTGTTGAAACTGTTTCTTTGAAACAGTTTCCTGATAAAAGGATTGCCTCATGGCTCTCGACGTTCAAGAAAAAGCTCAAATCGTAGCTGACTACCAGCAAGCTGTTGGTGACACTGGTTCGCCAGAAGTGCAAGTTGCACTGCTGACCCACAACATCAACAAGCTGCAAGGTCACTTCAAGGCCAACGGTAAAGATCACCACTCCCGTCGTGGTCTGATCCGCATGGTAAACCAGCGTCGTAAGCTGCTGGACTACCTGAAAGGCAAGGATCTGGGTCGTTATCAGACTCTGATCGGTCGCCTGGGTCTGCGTCGCTAATAAGCGATTGCGCTAGAGGTTGGTTGTCTGCCGTGCATCAGTGGGTTTCCCGCTGGTGCATGGCAGGCTCCCAGCCTCAAGTTTTATCTGGATACACCGTTTTACCCTGGACAGGCGTTGGGCCGATTCCCGACATTGCCCAAGAATTTCGCAAGAAGACAAGTTCCCCAAGAGCCACAAAAGAAGGTAGGACACCGTGAACCCGGTAATCAAAAAATTCCAGTTCGGTCAGTCGACCGTTACCCTCGAGACTGGCCGTATCGCCCGTCAGGCCTCCGGCGCAGTATTGGTCACCGTTGACGACGACGTCAGCGTATTGGTGACCGTAGTCGGTGCCAAGCAAGCCGATCCAGGCAAGGGCTTCTTCCCTCTGTCCGTTCACTACCAGGAAAAGACTTACGCTGCCGGTAAGATCCCTGGCGGTTTCTTCAAGCGCGAAGGCCGTCCTTCCGAGAAAGAAACCCTGACTTCCCGACTGATCGACCGTCCGATCCGTCCGCTGTTCCCGGAAGGCTTCATGAACGAAGTGCAGGTTGTCTGCACCGTCGTTTCCACCAGCAAGAAGACCGATCCGGACATCGCTGCGATGATCGGTACCTCGGCTGCGCTGGCCATCTCCGGCATTCCTTTCGATGGCCCGATCGGCGCTGCCCGCGTTGCGTTCCACGAAAGCACCGGCTACCTGCTGAACCCGACTTACGAACAACTGAAAGCATCGAGCCTGGACATGGTCGTTGCCGGTACTTCGGAAGCCGTTCTGATGGTTGAATCGGAAGCCAAAGAGCTGACCGAAGACCAGATGCTGGGCGCGGTACTGTTTGCTCACGACGAGTTCCAGGTGGTGATCAACGCCGTCAAGGAACTGGCCGCCGAAGCTGCCAAGCCGACCTGGACCTGGGCTCCACAACCAGAAGCCACTGCTCTGCTGGGCGCTATCCGTGCCGAGTTCGGCGACGCGATCTCCCAGGCTTACACCATCACCATCAAGGCCGACCGTTACGCTCGCCTGGGTGAGCTGAAGGATCAGGTTGTTGCCAAGCTGTCCGGTGAAGAAGGCCAGCCTTCTTCCAGCGAAGTCAAAGCTGCTTTCGGCGAAATCGAATACCGCACCGTTCGCGAAAACATCGTTAACGGCAAGCCACGTATCGACGGCCGCGACACCAAGACCGTACGTCCTTTGAACATCGAAGTCGGTGTTCTGCCAAAGACCCACGGTTCGGCTCTGTTCACCCGTGGCGAAACCCAGGCTCTGGTCGTTGCAACACTGGGCACCGCCCGTGACGCACAACTGCTGGACACCCTGGAAGGCGAGAAAAAAGACCCGTTCATGCTGCACTACAACTTCCCTCCGTTCTCGGTAGGTGAGTGTGGTCGCATGGGTGGCGCTGGTCGTCGCGAAATCGGTCACGGCCGTCTGGCCCGCCGTTCGGTTCAGGCCATGCTGCCTGCTGCCGACGTGTTCCCGTACACCATCCGTGTTGTATCGGAAATCACCGAATCCAACGGTTCGAGCTCCATGGCTTCGGTCTGCGGCGCTTCCCTGGCCCTGATGGACGCTGGCGTTCCGATGAAGGCACCCGTTGCCGGTATCGCGATGGGTCTGGTTAAAGAAGGCGAGAAATTCGCTGTCCTGACCGACATCCTGGGTGACGAAGACCACCTCGGCGACATGGACTTCAAAGTAGCGGGTACCGCCAAAGGTGTTACCGCGCTGCAGATGGACATCAAGATCAAAGGCATCACGGAAGAAATCATGGAGATCGCTCTGGGCCAAGCCCTGGAAGCGCGCCTGAACATCCTCGGTCAGATGAACCAGATCATTGGCCAGTCGCGTACCGAGCTGTCGGAAAACGCTCCGACCATGATCGCGATGAAAATCGACACCGACAAAATCCGTGATGTCATCGGTAAAGGCGGCGCGACCATTCGTGCGATCTGTGAAGAGACCAAGGCTTCGATCGACATCGAAGACGACGGCTCGATCAAGATCTTCGGCGAAACCAAGGAAGCGGCTGAAGCAGCACGTCAGCGCGTTCTGGGCATCACCGCAGAAGCTGAAATCGGCAAGATCTACGTCGGTAAAGTTGAGCGCATCGTCGACTTCGGCGCATTCGTCAACATCCTGCCGGGCAAGGACGGTCTGGTTCACATCTCGATGCTGAGCGATGCTCGCGTTGAGAAAGTGACCGACATCCTGAAAGAAGGCCAGGAAGTGGAAGTGCTGGTACTGGACGTGGACAACCGCGGCCGTATCAAGCTCTCCATCAAAGACGTAGCAGCAGCCAAGGCTTCGGGCGTTTAATCACTCCCCACGCCTGACCGCTTCAACGTTATAAAAAATGCCCCGCAGTGAAAACTGCGGGGCAT
This sequence comes from Pseudomonas sp. GM60, assembly GCF_000282415.1. Lineage (NCBI taxonomy): Bacteria > Pseudomonadati > Pseudomonadota > Gammaproteobacteria > Pseudomonadales > Pseudomonadaceae > Pseudomonas > Pseudomonas sp. GM60. The sequence continues at coordinate 50,596 of NZ_AKJI01000008.1, read as the reverse complement.
TTTTTTGTCTGCGAAAACTGGAAACGGTTTGTGGATTTGCCCGCTTCCAATCTCGATGCTAGGTTTAGCTCACCGCCCGTGTAGCTCAGCCGGTAGAGCAGCGCACTCGTAACGCGAAGGTCGCAGGTTCGATTCCTGTCTCGGGCACCATCCCCTGTTATTTCACCTTGCTTCTCAGATCATCCACGGCACGTTTCAGCTGATCCAGTTGGCTGTCCTGATTGCTAACGTCCCGCTTGAGGCTGGACAGGTCGCTGGAACTCGCGCTGGAGCTCGACCCGGCGCTACGTTTCAAGTCTTCCACCTGACTGGCGAGCCTTTTCAAGTCGTTGTCCTGTGCGCTGAGGGTGCGCTTGAGGTCGCTCACTTCGCTGGAGCTGGAGCTTGAACTGGAGTTCGAGCCGCTGCTGCGCTTGAGATCGTCCATTTGGCTGGCGAGCTTTTTCAGGCCGTTGTCCTGTTCACTGACCGTGCGCTTGAGGTCGCTCACTTCGCTGGAACTGGCGCTTGAACCGGAATTCGAGCTGCTGCTGCGCTTGAGATCGTCCACCGCTTTGGCGAGGTTTTTCAGGCCGTTGTCCTGTTCACTGACCGTGCGCTTGAGGTCGCTCACTTCGCTGGAGCTGGTGCTTGAACCGGAGTTCGAGCTGCTGTTGCGCTTGAGTTCGTCCACTGCTTTGGCGAGGTTTCTCAGGCCGGTTTCCTGTTCAGTGAGCGTGCGCTTGAGGTTGGCCACTTCGCTGGAACTGGAGCTGGAACTCGAACCGCTGTTGCGTTTGAACTCCTCCAATTGCTTGGTGAGTTCTTTCAGGTCCTTGTCCTGTTCGGTGGCAGTGCGTTTGAGGTTGGTTATCTCACTGGCACTCGAACTGGAGCTTGTTCCGTTGTTGCGCTTGAGTTCCTCGATGAGACGAGCCTGCGCTTCAAGGGCATTCTTGAGTTCCTTGATGTCATCCGCGTTGGTTTTAGCGGTGCGTTGCAGTGTTTCCACACCCTCGACGCTGAGATTGCTCCTGACCATGACGTCTTTACCGTACCGGTTGTTGAGGACGAGGAATCTGTCGGAGGACGAAGGGTTGTCAGAGGTGAACTCCAGACTGGCTTGGGCCGTATTGGCCAATGCCATGTTGCCAAGAAAAAGGGCGGCCATGCCGGTTGCCAACAGGGTAGACGGAAGCTTCTTGAAAATGCGCATCACCTGAGTTCCTTTTGAAGTGCCTAGATGGCACATCGCTATGACTTTGCTTTTTGAAGGTTGTTCCTGTGTGGCGAGGGAATATTTTCAGAAAAACCGCTCGGTATTTTTTTTGTAGATTTGATGTAAAAGTCCATATAAATCGTCTTCCAAACGTCCTATATTCGGACATTGCACGAGCATCACCCTGCAGTTTTCAAATGATCCACGAATGGTTCTGAAGGCCAGACAAACCGGGCTTCACACGGTTTTTTGCGTCAGAGAGATCCTTGATGATCCAGATCCATCTTCCATTCCCCCGATCAGCGAGAACGAAATGACCGTTAAAGAATTGACCCAGGAAGCCAGGCACGAAGAAGCGCTGAAGAAGTACGTGCTGGACGCGCCCCAACTGCTGGAAGAGATCAAGGACTTGCCCGCCGACGATCAGAAAGACCAGATTCAATGGGCGTTCGAGGATGAAGCAGAAGCCCAGGGCCTGCAGCCGTGGGAGCTGACGCTCAAGTACACCTCGAGCCCGGAAGAGTTTGAAGCGGCGCGACTGGTGCTGCACAAAGAGGCGGCCGAGGTATTGGGCGTCGAGTGGGAAGAGTACTGCGAGATGAATAATCTGGTGGTCTGACCAAGCATGTAGGAGCGAGCTTGCTCGCGATGGACTTAAGAGCGCCGCGTTTAGCCAGTAAACACGCGTTATCGTTAACGACCATCGCGAGCAAGCTCGCTCCTACAGTTTTTTCTTTTCGTGTGATCAGAGGCTGAGCCGCATCGACAGATCGACAGCCTTCACGTCCTTGGTCATCGCACCAATCGAAATGTAATCCACCCCGGTTTCGGCGATTGGCAGCAGCGTGCTTTCGTTGATGCCGCCGCTGGCTTCCAGTTTTGCCTTGCCGCCATTCAGGCGCACGGCCTCGCGCATGTCATCCAGGCTCAACTCGTCGAGCATGATGATGTCGGCACCCGCTGCAAGCGCTTCCTTCAGCTCTGCCAGGCTTTCCACTTCGATCTCCACCGGTTTGCCCGGGGCGATCTTGTGCGCGGCGTTGATCGCTTCAGGGATGCCACCGCTGGCAGCAATGTGGTTTTCCTTGATCAGGAAGGCGTCGTACAGGCCGATGCGGTGGTTGTGGCAGCCGCCGCAGGTCACGGCGTACTTTTGCGCCAGGCGCAGCCCCGGCAGGGTTTTGCGGGTGTCGAGCAGCTTCACTTGCGTCTCGGCGACGAAATCCGCCAGGTATTGCGCACGAGTGGCCACACCGGAAAGCAATTGCAGGAAGTTCAGCGCACTGCGCTCGCCTGTGAGCAGGGAGCGGGCAGGGCCTTCGAGGTGGAACAGCACTTGATTGGGCTTCACCCGTTCGCCATCGGCCACCTGCCAATGCACGGCAACTCGTGGGTCCAGTTGCCGGAAAACCGCGTCAACCCAAGCGGTGCCGGCGATGACCGCGGCGTCGCGCGTGATGATGGTGGCTTTGGCCAGGCGTTCGGCCGGGATCAGCTGCGCGGTGATGTCGCCGCTGCCGATGTCTTCGCGCAACGCACGGCGTACGTTGGCTTCGATTTCGGCGGTCAGATCGGCGAGACGTAGATTCGGCATAACGGACTCCACAAACAAAGTGGCTCGATTATAGGGCCATGGCGCGGGGCAACCCAAGGCGCGCGAGACCTTCCAGTCGTTCTGAAACCTGCATTTGGTCGATTCTCTTGAGCCAGCGAGGTTCAGCAGCGGTCCTTTGCAGGCACCTATTTCAAAGAGAAGCGCAGAGTCTGCTGGCATACGGGACATCTTTTGCAAGATAATGCGCCTTGCATTTGACGTCATGACTTTGACGTGTCTTTGGTTCGCCGATTATTGAATGACAGCGGGCGGGCATTGTCTTCTGTTGCGCGCGGCTGTGAGGCTGGCGTACTCGATCTTTCCAACCGAACCGAAGCATCACCGTTTCAGGAGGCCAGGATGCACAACGACGGGAATGTAGTGCCTTTGCACAAGGCAACTACCGATCAGGCGAGTCACTCGCCGCTCGCCCGCCTGCCTGTGATTCTGCTTCAGGTTCGCGACAAGGCTGCTCAACAGCTCCGGCATGCTCTGCAGGAACTGTTCGATAACGCCGACGACACGCTGTTCGAAATGGCAGACCGGGCCCGCAATGACGTCGAGCAGAACATCTTTTTTGAAGCCATGCGCGACTTGCGCCTCAAGCGCAAAAATATCGAGCGGGCGTTTCTCGAACAGTTCTTCGAAGCGTTTGTCGGTCTCGCAGGCAGTATTCAGACGACCTTGCCGCCGGCATTGACCCTCGATATCCAGGCGCAACAGTCCGGTGATGAGCTGGAACGTCGCGTGGCAGTGGAGGCCATGGTCAATAAAGTGCTGAGCCGCGACGGTTTTGCACTTGATCAATTGACCGCCCGGCTCAGCACGTTGCTGGGCAAGCAGCTGGTGACTACGCGCAATCCCCTGGGCCCGGCGATGCTCTGTGAGTATTTCATGCAGGCCGGGCGCAACCTGGGGGTCGAGATCAAGGTCAAGTTGATCATCCTCAAGCTTTTCGAGCGTTATGTGCTCAGTGATGCCGATCAGCTCTACACCGAAGCCAATCAGATATTGATCGCCACCGGCATATTGCCCGACCTGAAGCCGGCCCCGAATCGGCGTGCCATTGATCGTGCGCAGGCCAGTGTTCGTGCCGAGCCCGACGAGGCTGGCAACCGTTACGACAGCACGCCAATCGATGACAGCGTGCAGGAAGTGTTCGCGGCATTGCAGGAGTTGCTGCTCCACGTGCGTGGCAGTGTCGCGCCAACGCTGGAAACCAGTGCTCAGACGCAACCGATATCCACCCGCGACCTGCTGCGACTGCTCTCGCACTTGCAGCAGTACGTGCCGGTTCCGGCGGTCCAGGACGACTTCGACCTGCGAAACCAGCTTGAGCAACTGCTGACCCGGGTCAGCGTCAAAAGTGGCAAGTCGCGTGTGGTCGGCGTCGCTGACGAAGATGTGATCAACCTGATCGCCATGCTCTTCGAATGCATCCTCGATGACCGCAATCTGCCGGATTCTCTCAAGGCGCTGATCGGGCGCTTGCAGATCCCGATGCTGAAAGTGGCCGTGATCGACAAGAGTTTCTTCAGCCGCAGCAGCCACCCGGCCCGCCGTCTGCTCAACGAAATCGCCGCCGCGGCCCTGGGCTGGGGCGAGTGCGATGACCATGAGCGCGACAGCCTGTACCTGCGCATCGAGCAAGTGGTGCAGCGTTTGTTGAACGACTTTGTCGACGATCCGGCGATCTTCTCCGAATTGCTGGCGGATTTTCTGGCGTTCACCAGCGACGAGCGTCGTCGCAGCGATTTGTTGGAGCAGCGTACCCGCGACGCCGAAGAGGGCCGCGCCAAAACCGAACTGGCCCGGCAACGCGTCGAGCTGGCGTTGAATCAGGCGTTGTTGGGCAAAGTGCTGCCGCAACGGGTGGTGTCGTTTGTTCAGGACGCCTGGAGCCAGGTGCTGCTGCTGACCTGCCTCAAGCACGGCGATCAGTCCGCCGAGTGGCATGCGGATGTGCAAACCATGGAGCAATTGATCTGGAGCGTGCAGCGCCATGACGACGCTGACGCAAGCCTGCGTCTGTTGGCGCTGGTGCCGGGGTTGCTCAAGTCCTTGCGCGACGGGTTGAGCAGTTCGGCGTTCGATCCGTTCGCCACAGGAGAGTTTTTCAGTGAGCTGGAAGGCTTGCACGTTCAACTGTTCGAACGAGCGGACCTGGCACCGGCCGCCACCCGTCCTGCCGATGCGCCGCTGATGGTTGAAGTGCGCGAAGAAATCGTGCTGCTCACCGCCGACGAAGGGCCAGTCGAAACGGCCTCGGTGCGCTTGCCGGCGGATGATCCGGGCCTGCTTCAAGTCGATCAGTTGCACGCGGGTTGCTGGGTCGAGTTTCAGGAAGATGAGGAAAACACCCTGCGCTGCAAGCTCGCCGCGATCATCGAAGCCACGGGCAAGTACATTTTCGTCAACCGCACCGGCATGAAAGTGCTGGAGCGCAGCCGTACCGGGCTGGCGCTGGATTTCCGTCGTGGCGCGGTGCGCACCCTCGACGACACCTTGCTGTTCGATCGGGCCCTGGAGTCGGTGGTCGGCAACCTGCGGCGGCTCAATCGCGGCAAGTGATCGCGCGCCGAGGGTCTATCACGGCATACTGGGCACCAACACAGTCGTCGTTGAAGGAACCTGTATGCAGTTGGACCCCGCGAGCGGTTGGTGTCAGGGCGTGAACGTTTGCCCTTCACCCAACTTCAATGCGCGCCCCACGGGCGAAATTTCCCTGCTGGTGATCCACAACATCAGTCTGCCGCCGGCGCAGTTTGCCACTGGCAAGGTGCAGGAATTTTTCCAGAACCGGCTGGATGTCACAGAGCATCCCTACTTTGAAGGGATCGCTGACCTAAGGGTGTCTGCGCATTTTCTGATTGAGCGTGACGGCACCGTCACTCAGTTTGTCTCTTGTCTTGAACGCGCCTGGCATGCCGGTGTGTCGTGTTTCGACGGCCGGGAAACCTGTAACGATTTTTCCGTGGGCATCGAGCTTGAAGGCACGGATGATCTGCCGTTCACCGATGCTCAATATGACGCGTTGACGGCCCTGACCTTGCAACTGCAAAGCGCTTTTACGGGCATCACCGCGCAGCGCATCTGTGGGCATAGCGACATCGCGCCGGGGCGCAAGACGGATCCCGGACCTGCGTTCGACTGGGCGCGTTATCGCGCGGCCCTGGCTAAAGAGGAACCACAATGAGTTTTCTGGTGTTGCTGTTTGCGGTCTGGATCGAGAAGTTCTCGGCCCTGCGCCATCGGGTTCAACGTGATGGCGGTTGGGTGGGCGAGTTGCACAAGCTTGAAGCCAACCCGCGTATGGTCAAGCGCCCGTGGTTGATTTTGCTGATTCTGGTGCTGCTGCCGGTGGCACTGCTGGGGTTGCTGCTGGTGGTACTGGAGCCGGTCGCTTACGGTCTGTTGGCGCTGCCGGTGCATTTGCTGGTGGTGATTTACAGCCTGGGGCGCGGTGATCTGCTGGCCGATCTCGGACCGTTTCGCGATGCCTGGCGCCGGGAAGACCTGCAAGCTGCCGCTCATGTGGCGAAACGTGACCTGGACATTTGTGCCGAAAACGGCGAGCAACTGCTGGAACGGGTTGAGGGGCATCTGCTCTGGGAGGCGTACCAGAGTTTTTTTGCGGTGATTTTCTGGTATTTCCTGCTGGGTCCGGTGGCGGCGCTGAGCTATCGACTGCTGGCCCTCGCCGAAGAACACGGGCAGAACCCGGCCGTCGTCGAGCGCGCCGCACAACTGCGTCACGCCTTCGACTGGGTGCCGGTGCGTCTGTTGGCGGCGAGTTTTGCACTGGTCGGCAACTTTGTCGCCGTCAGTCGGGTGATGTTGAGCGAACTGCTGAACTGGAACATCAGCGCCGCCCAATTGATCGAGAAGGTCGGGCTGGTGGCCGGTGAAATTCCTGCGCCGGTGGTCGGGCCCGATGGCATCAACAGCCTCGACCGGATCTGGGAGCTGCTGCTGCGTGCGGCGGTGCTCTGGTACGCCGGTTTCGCGCTGTGGACAGTCCTCCCCTAAACACCACCCCCCTGTAGGAGCCGGCTTGCTGGCGATAGCATCGACGCGGTGTTCCTGAGACACCGAGGTGCAACCATCGCCAGCAAGCCGGCTCCTACACGGGCGTTAGCGGCAAGGCGATTTGTGCCGTTAACCTTAAGTTACAAAACCTCCCGTCGATTTAAGCTATACAGAGATAGCACTCAATAGTGGCTATCTGCTGCTTGTCTGTGCCTGCCAATAAAAATAAGAAACCCAAGGGAGACTTCCAGTGAAGAGCTTGCTCTATCCCGCCGTCGCGCTAATGAATCGCCTGAGCTTCGGCATGAAGTTCAGCCTGATCAGCGTTCTGTTCCTGGTGCCCATGCTGGTGACCAACTTTTATCTGGTGCGTGATTCCTATCGCGAATTCCAGGGCACCCGGGTGGAACTGCAGAGCCTCGACCTGCTGGGCAGCAGCCTGTCGCTTCGACGCGACCTGGAAACCCTGAACAACCTGGTGCAGATCAACGTCATCCTTGGGCAGTCCGGCAAGGCCGGTAATCTCGAATCCCAGATCACATCCCTGGAGCAAAGCGTTCTGACTCGCCTGCAAGGGTTGACTGCGATGACCACCGATCCGGAACTGATCACCGTTTTCGATGGCAAACGCGACGAAATGATCACCGCGTTCAAGGCCCAGCAAACGGAAAACTCCCTGCAAAGTAAAAGTGCGCTGATCGGCAAGTTGCTCGGCAATGCACAGATTTTCAGCCAGATCATCGCCAGCCAGGCGGGTTTGAGCCGTGACAATCAGAGTGACATGCGTCAGCTCACCGAACTCATCACCAACGTTACGCCGCCCGTCACCCAGACGTTGGGCGATGGTCGCGCCATGGGTTCTTACTCGCTGGGTCAGGGTTTTCTCAATTCGTCTTCGAGCACCCGCTTCGATGAATTGCTGGTGCAGATTGAAAAGCTGCAAGCCGAGTACGGTCTGAAGTTGCAGGATGCGCTGGGGTCGAGCAAGGCGGCACGTGAAACCTTGGCGGCGCAGGCCGAGAGCAGCAAGGCGTCGCTGAAAAAGGCCAGTGAACTGTTCGAAGAGCAGGTGGTGATGGCCGACACCCTCGATGCGCCGTGGCTGGCCTTCTACGATCAGGTCAGCGGCCTGATGGACCAGACTTACCAACTCAACGAAGCCACCCTGAAATTCCTCGACACCCAATTGCAACAACGACTGAGCCAGAACCGCACGCACATGGTCTTGCAGGCCGTGGCGCTGTCGGTGGTGTTTGTGCTGATTTTTTACCTCTACGGCGGCTTCTACGCCTCGACCCGCACCACCCTCAAGCGCCTTGGCGCGATGATGGACAAGGTCGCGGCCGGCGACATGACCGTGACCTTCAACGCCAACAGCCGTGATGAGCTGGGTGAGTTGGGCGAGGTGTTCAACGGCACGGTGAAGAAAATCCATGACTTGATCGAGCGTGTCGGCCAAACGGTCGGGGAAGTCGAGCGTCAGGCCGGTCAGGTCGAGAACGTGTCCGCCCAGAGCAACCAGGCTGTCGCGGGGCAGCGCACGCAGATCGAGCAAGTCGCCACGGCGATGAACCAAATGTCGGCCACCTCACTGGAGGTGGCCCGCAGCGCCGCCGCGGCGGTCAGCAGTGCCCACAGCGTCAATGACGAAACCATCAGCGGTCGCGGGTTGGTGGAGTCTCAGCAGGGCAGCATTGCTGCGCTGGCCAGCGAGATCGATCAGTCGGTGCTGGTGATCAATCAACTGGCCAGCGACAGCCAGTCCATCAGCCGCGTGCTGGAAGTGATCAAAAGCATCGCCGAACAGACCAACCTGCTGGCGCTCAACGCCGCTATCGAAGCAGCGAGGGCAGGCGAGCAGGGGCGTGGTTTTGCGGTGGTGGCGGACGAGGTCCGGACCCTGGCCAAACGCACCCAGCAATCGACCGAAGAAATCGAACAGATGATCGCCAAACTGCACAGCGGTGTCGGCGCCGCGGTGAAGGCCATGGGCACCAGTCATCAAATGGCCAACGGCACGGTAGGGCAGTCGGAAAAGGTCCAGCAGGCGCTGGAAAACATCCTTGGCGCTGTCGGCATGATCGTCGATCAGAACCAGCAGATTGCAGCCGCCGTAGAGCAGCAGACCGCCGTGGCTCACGACATTGACCAGAACATCGTCGAGATCAACCGGGCTGGCGAACGTACCGCCGAAGGTGCGCACCAGACCGAGGACGCCAGCCGGGCGCTGTCGGCGCAGGTGGTGGAGCTCAAGCAGTTGATCAGCGCGTTCCGGGTTTGATGGCATAAACCGGATCAAATGTGGGAGCGGGCTTGCTCGCGAAAGCGGTGTGTCAGTCGCCATTGATGTTGTCTGACAGGACGTTTTCGCGAGCAAGCCCGCTCCCACAAGATTTGGATGGGGTCTGTAAGAACTGTTGCCTCTCAACGTCAGGATTTTCCTGTTTCTCTCCGTAGTCTGGTTTTTGGTCTTCAATGAGGGATGATCCACAACCCTGACCTACTCTGAGGAGGCTCGGTTATGTCCTTCGCTACAACTGGAATCCAGGGCCATTGTGCTCATTGCGGATGCACACTCCTGCTCGAACCCTGGCAACTCAACGCCATTGCCATCCATGAAGCCTTCGCCTGTTCCCACTGTCACAAAGCCTTGCAACTGAGCGACCCGAAACAGATCAGGCGCATCAAATCCCTCGACTCGCTTGCGATGCTACGTGCGAGTACGTTGGTGATGGTCTGCACCGCGTTGCTGGTGGCGTTGGTGATGGAATGGGTGGGGCTACTCAGCGTGGTCGAGCAGCTGAATTTTTCGTTGATCGCGATTCTGGTCTACTTCGCGGTTATCCGGTTCGCCCGGCACCGGCAACACATGACGCTGATTCTGGAAGCTGCCAAGGCTCACGCCGACTGATTACCAGTTGAACAACTCACACGCATTGGCCGTGCTCGCGGCGGCCAACTGCTCGGGGCTGATCGCCATGATGTCAGCCAGTGCCGAACAGATCGCCGGCAAATGCGCCGGGCTGTTGCGTTGACCGGGAAACATGGCGGGGGCCATGTCCGGTGAGTCGGTTTCCAGCACCACAGAGTCCAACGGCAACTCGGCGAGCACCCGGTGCATGCGCAACGCCTGCGGCCAGGTCGCCGCCCCGCCCAGGCCCAGTTTGAAGCCGAGCCTGATGTACTCGCGGGCCTCTTCCTTGCTGCCGGCGAAGGCGTGAATAATCCCCGCGCGTTTCAACTTGAAGCGCTTGAGCGTGGCAATCACCGCCGCATGGCTGCGCCGCACGTGAATCAGCGCCGGCAGATTAAAGTCCGCCGCCAGTTGCAGTTGCGCATCGAACAACGTCTGCTGGCGTTCGCGGTCGAGGGTTTCGATGAAGTAATCCAGGCCGATCTCGCCCACCGCGCACAGCTGTCGGTGACCGGCCAGGCGGGTCAGCCACTCGGCGAGTTCGCGTAGGTCCTCAGGCCGATGCTCGTCCAGATACACCGGGTGCAAACCGAACGCCGCGTGCAGATCGGGATCGCTTTGCACCAGGTCCCAGACCCGCTGCCAATTGGCCTGATAAACCCCCAGCACCACCATCCGCCGCACGCCGAGGGCGCGGCTCTCGGCGAGCAGCGCCTGACGATCCTCGTCGAAGTCCGGAAAATCCAGATGAGTGTGGCTGTCGATCAGCTCCACGGTTCAGTCCTGGCGAATACGCTGCTTGAAGGTCCGCGCAATGGCTTGCACGCCGGGCTGGTAATCGGACTGCTCGATGGCGGCCAGGGCCAGTTCCAGCGCTTTGTCGGCGATCAACTGGTGTTGCTGGGCCATGGCGTTGACCGGCAGCGGCAGAAAATCCAGCAACTGCGTGTCGCCGAATGTGCCGAGGCGCAGCGGGCGGTTTTTCAACGGGAAGTCGTGCAAGGCGTCGAACACACCCTGGAGCAGCACGTAGGAAGTGGTCACCAGCGCGTCCGGCAAATGCCCCAGGCGCTGAAGCATTTCTTCCATCAGTTGCTTGCCGCACTCACGGCTGAACGATTCGCCGTGTTCGATCAGGATCTCGCCCTTGAACCCGGCCAGCGCTTCCTTGAACCCAGCGGCCCGCTCCTGGCTGATGCTCAGTTCGGGGCGCGCGCCGATCAGGGCGATCTGCTTGGGTAACGGATCGAGCAGGCTGCGGGTCAGTTGCAGGCTGGCTTCACGATCATCACTGATCACCGAGCAAAAATGCTCGGGCTCCATGACCCGGTCGATGGCGATGATTGGGATGCCTTTGGCTTGCAACTGGCGGTAACTGTCGTCGCCGGACGGCAGGCAACTGGCGACGATCAACGCGTCGCAGCGTCGGGCGCGGAACAGTTGCAGCAGTTGCCGTTCGCTGTCCGGCGCATCGTCGGAACTGGCGATCAGCAACTGATAACCGCGGGCCCGGGCACCTTGCTCCAGCAGCTTGGCGATACGTGCGTAACTGGGGTTTTCCAGGTCCGGCAGAATGAAACCCAGCGTGCGGGTGTGCCGACTGCGCAGCCCGGCCGCTTGCGGATTGGGCGTAAAGCCATGTTCTTCAACAACCGCGCGCACGCGCTCGACGGTGGCACTGCTGATGCGTTGCTGTTCCGCCTTGCCGTTGATGACATAACTGGCGGTGGTCACGGACACACCGGCCAGTTGGGCGATATCACTGAGTTTCAACTCGGGATTTCCTTGTTTTTCGGCCGATACTTTCGCCAATCCTACCCGATTCAGGCAGGGGACTATTGTCGCAACATATCCGACAAGTTGGACTTCAAGGATGGGACATTATCGAGTAACGTGCCAATCATTCTAGATTAAACGTTTCAGCAAGCGTATTTTCTACGCATCAGGTGCATTTGGCCGGTTCTGCCGCGAAACCGCCAAAAGTGATGATTAAGCGCCTAAGCTGACTCATTCAAAACAATACCTGGCACCTCAAGGTGCCAAAAAGGAGAAAGCATGCTCGAGCTCACTCTAGAGCAGATTTCCATGGGCCAGTCGGCCGTGGACAAGTCCGCAGCACTGCATTTGTTGGCGCAGCATCTGGTCAACGACGGCCTGGTCGCCGAAGGTTATCTCGCCGGTTTGCAGGCGCGCGAAGCCCAGGGCTCGACCTTTCTCGGTCAAGGTATTGCCATTCCCCACGGTACGCCGCAAACCCGCGACCAGGTGTTTTCCACTGGCGTGCGGCTGATGCAGTTTCCCGACGGTGTGGATTGGGGCGACGGTCAGATCGTCTACCTGGCGATCGGCATTGCGGCCAAATCCGATGAACATTTGCGCCTGTTGCAATTGCTGACCCGCGCCCTCGGCGAAACCGATCTGGGCCAGGCCCTGCGTCGCGCCAGTTCTGCCGAAGCCTTGCTGAAACTGCTGCAAGGCGCGCCGCAGGAACTGGCGCTGGATGCGCAGATGATCGGCCTCGGGGTGTCGGCCGATGACTTCGAAGAACTGGTCTGGCGCGGTGCCCGTTTGCTGCGTCAGGCAGATTGTGTGAGCAATGGTTTTTCTGCGGTTTTGCAGCAAGTCGACGCGTTGCCGCTGGGCGACGGTTTGTGGTGGTTGCACAGCGAGCAAACGGTGAAGCGTCCGGGCCTGGCGTTTGTCACGCCGGACAAACCGATGCGCTACCTCGGCCAGCCGCTCAGCGGTCTGTTCTGTCTGGCCAGCTTGGGCGAGGCGCACCAGGCGTTGCTCGAACGCCTTTGCGCGTTGCTGATCGAAGGCCGTGGCCATGAGCTGGGACGCGCCACCAGCAGCCGTAAAGTCCTCGAAGTGCTCGGCGGTGAACTGCCGGCGGACTGGCCAAGCGCACGCATTGCGCTGGCCAATGCCCATGGATTGCATGCGCGTCCGGCGAAGATCCTCGCGCAACTGGCGAAGAGTTTTGAAGGCGAGATTCGCGTACGCATCGTCGATGGCCAAGACAGCGCGGTGTCGGTGAAAAGCTTGAGCAAACTGCTCAGCCTCGGCGCCCGTCGCGGTCAGGTGCTGGAATTCATCGCCGAGCCGAGCATCGCCGCCGATGCCTTGCCAGCGTTGTTGGCGGCAATCGAAGAGGGGCTGGGTGAAGAAGTCGAGCCTTTGCCTGCCGTGAGCCAGCAGCGCGAAGTGATCACCGAGGTGGCCGAAGTGCTGTTCGCCCCGGCGTCTGGCAGCCTGGTTCAGGCCATCCCCGCCGCACCGGGCATCGCCATCGGCCCGGCGCATATTCAAGTGCTGCAAACCATCGAATACCCGCTGCGTGGCGAGTCCGCCGCCATTGAGCGCGAGCGTCTTAAGCAAGCGCTGGCGCACGTGCGTCACGACATCGAAGGCTTGATCGAGCGCAGCAAATCCAAAGCCATTCGCGAAATTTTCATCACCCATCAGGAAATGCTCGACGACCCGGAACTGACCGATGAAGTCGAGACCCGCCTCAAGCAGGGCGAAAGCGCCGAAGCGGCGTGGATGGCGGTGATCGAAGCGGCGGCGAAACAACAGGAATCGCTGCAGGACGCATTGCTTGCCGAGCGTGCGGCGGACTTGCGCGATATCGGCCGTCGCGTGTTGGCGCAACTGAGCGGCGTCGAAACCCCGAGTGAACCTGATCAACCGTACATTCTGGTGATGGACGAAGTCGGTCCTTCCGACGTCGCACGTCTCGATCCGACCCGTGTCGCCGGCATTCTCACCGCCCGTGGTGGCGCCACCGCGCACAGCGCCATCGTCGCCCGTGCGCTGGGTATTCCGGCATTGGTCGGCGCAGGTGCGGCAGTGTTGCTGCTGGCGCCGGGCACGCCGTTGCTGCTCGATGGCCAGCGCGGTCGCCTGCACGTGGACGCCGATGCGGCGACCTTGCAGCGCGCCACCGAAGAGCGTGACACCCGCGAGCAACGCTTGAAAGCCGCGGCCGAACAACGTCATCAACCGGCGCTGACCACCGACGGCCATGCGGTCGAAGTGTTCGCCAACATCGGCGAAAGCGCGGGCGTCACCAGCGCGGTGGAGCAGGGTGCCGAAGGCATTGGCCTGCTGCGCACCGAACTGATTTTCATGGCCCACTCGCAAGCGCCGGACGAAGCGACTCAGGAAGTCGAATACCGCCGCGTGCTCGATGGCCTCGCCGGTCGGCCACTGGTGGTGCGCACCCTCGACGTTGGCGGCGACAAGCCGCTGCCGTATTGGCCGATTGCGAAAGAAGAAAACCCATTCCTCGGCGTGCGCGGCATTCGCCTGACCTTGCAGCGTCCGCACATCATGGAAGCGCAATTGCGCGCCTTGCTGCGGGCCGCTGACAACCGCCCGCTGCGCATCATGTTCCCGATGGTCGGCAGCGTGGATGAATGGCGTCAGGCGCGGGACATGACCGAGCGCTTGCGCCTGGAAATCCCGGTGGCGGACCTGCAACTGGGGATCATGATCGAAGTGCCCTCGGCCGCACTGCTGGCGCCGGTGTTGGCCAAAGAGGTCGATTTCTTCAGCGTCGGCACCAACGATCTCACGCAATACACCCTGGCCATCGACCGTGGTCATCCGACCTTGTCGGCCCAGGCTGACGGCTTGCACCCGGCGGTACTGCAACTGATCGACATCACCGTGCGCGCGGCCCATGCCCATGGCAAATGGGTCGGTGTGTGCGGCGAACTGGCTGCCGATCCGCTGGCGGTGCCGGTGCTGGTCGGCCTCGGTGTGGATGAGTTGAGCGTGTCGGGCCGCAGCATTGCCGAGGTCAAGGCGCGCATCCGCGAACTCAGCCTGACCCAGACTCAAACCCTTGCCCGACAGGCGCTGGCCGTGGGCAGCGCCAATGAAGTGCGCGCATTAGTGGAGGCCCTGTAATGGCCAAGATCCTGACCCTGACACTCAACCCGGCGCTGGACCTGACGGTGCAGTTGCCGCGCCTTGAGCCCGGCCAGGTCAATCGCAGCGACGAGATGCACACCCACGCCGCCGGTAAAGGCGTGAACGTGGCGCAGGTGCTGGCAGACCTCGGGCATTCGCTCACCGTCAGCGGTTTTCTCGGCGAGGACAACCTTCAGGCGTTCGAAACCCTGTTCGCCAAGCGCGGTTTTGTCGACGCGTTTATCCGCGTTCCCGGTGAGACCCGCAGCAACCTCAAACTGGCGGAAAGCGACGGGCGCATCACCGACATCAACGGTCCCGGACCCAAGGTCAGTGAAGCGGCGCAGCAGGCGTTGCTCGATCGACTGGAACAGATTGCCCCGGGGCATGATGCGGTGGTCGTGGCCGGCAGCTTGCCGCAAGGTGTCAGTCCTGAATGGTTGCAGGCGTTGGTACAGCGCTTGAAAAACCTCGGGTTGAACGTCGCGCTCGATACCAGTGGCGAAGCATTGCGGGCGGCGCTCAAGGCCGGTCCGTGGCTGATCAAACCGAACACCGAAGAGCTGGCCGAAGTGCTCGGCTGCGAGGTTGTTTCGGTTGCGGCTCAAGCCGAAGCAGCGAGCCGTTTGCATGCCCAAGGCATCGAGCACGTGGTGATTTCCCACGGTGCCGACGGTGTGAACTGGTTCAGTGTCGGCTCGGCGCTGCACGCCACGCCGCCCAAGGTCAGCGTTGCCAGTACGGTAGGCGCAGGGGATTCGTTGCTGGCCGGCATGCTTCACGGTTTGCTTAAGCCCGATACGCCGGAACAGACCCTGCGCACCGCCACGGCGATTGCGGCGATGGCGGTCACGCAGATCGGTTTCGGTATCGGCGATGCGGCGCAGTTGGCGCGGCTCGAACAGGGTGTGCGCGTGCGCCCCCTGACAGAACAATAAGAGGGTTTGTCATGAAGTTAGCCATCGTTACGGCTTGCCCCAACGGCATGGTCACCAGCGTGCTGTGCGCCCGTTTGCTCGATGCCGCGGCGCAGCGTCAGGGCTGGAGCACCAGTGTCGAAGTGGTGGATGTGGCGCACCCGGAACGCCAGTTGTCGGCGGCCACGATCGAGGCCGCCGAGTGGGTGTTGCTGGTCACCAGCGCGCCGGTGGATATGTCGCGATTCGTCGGCAAGCGAGTGTTCCAAAGCACTCCGGCACACGCCCTGCAAGATGTCGAAGCGGTGCTGCGACGCGGTGCCGAAGAAGCTGAAGTTTACGCCGCAGCCGAAACCATCGTCGAACCTACAGCCGTTACCAAAAGCGCCCCGCGCCTGGTCGCGATCACCGCGTGCCCGACCGGCGTTGCTCATACTTTCATGGCCGCTGAAGCCTTGCAGCAGGCGGCCAAGCGATTGGGCTATGACCTGCAAATCGAAACCCAGGGCTCGGTCGGTGCGCGCAATCCGTTGAGCGCGGCAGCGATTGCCGACGCGGACGTGGTGCTGCTGGCCTGTGATATCGAAGTCGCGACCGAGCGTTTTGCCGGCAAGAAAATCTACCGTTGCGGCACGGGCATCGCCTTGAAGCAAGCCGAAGCGACGCTGAACAAAGCGCTGGCCGAAGGCAAGCAGGAAAGTGCCGCGACCGGCGCCAAAGGCCCGGCCAAACAAGAGAAGACCGGCGTTTACAAACACCTGCTGACCGGCGTGTCGTTCATGCTGCCGATGGTGGTGGCGGGCGGTCTGATGATTGCCTTGTCGTTCGTGTTCGGCATCACCGCGTTCAAGGAAGAAGGCACACTCGCCGCCGCGCTGATGCAGATCGGCGGCGAGACCGCGTTCAAGCTGATGGTGCCGCTGCTGGCGGGCTACATCGCCTACTCGATTGCCGACCGTCCGGGCCTGGCCCCGGGGATGATTGGCGGCTTGCTGGCGAGCACGTTGGGCGCCGGTTTCATCGGCGGGATCATTGCCGGTTTCATCGCCGGTTACGCGGCGCAGGCGATCAACCGTTACGCGCGATTGCCGCAAAGCCTTGAAGCGTTGAAACCGATCCTGATCATCCCGTTGCTGGCGAGTCTGTTCACCGGGTTGGTGATGATCTACGTGGTCGGCAAACCGGTGGCCGGGATGCTCACCGGGCTCACGCATTTCCTCGACAGCATGGGCACCACCAACGCGATTCTGCTCGGCGTGTTGCTGGGCGGGATGATGTGCGTCGACTTGGGCGGGCCGATCAACAAAGCCGCTTATGCCTTCTCGGTGGGGCTGTTGGCGTCCCAGAGTTACGCGCCGATGGCCGCGACCATGGCCGCCGGAATGGTGCCGCCGATTGGCCTGGGTATTGCCACGTTCATTGCCCGGCGCAAGTTTGCCCAGACTGAACGCGAGGCGGGTAAAGCGGCGTTGGTGCTGGGACTGTGCTTCATCTCCGAAGGCGCGATTCCGTTTGCCGCCAAGGACCCGCTGCGGGTGATTCCGGCAAGCATTGCCGGTGGTGCGCTGACCGGTGCGCTGTCGATGTATTTCGGCTGCAAACTGATGGCGCCGCACGGTGGATTGTTCGTGTTGGCGATCCCGAATGCGATCAACCATGCGTTGCTGTACTTGCTGGCGATTGTGGCCGGGAGTCTGCTGACGGCGGTGGTGTATGCGGTGGTCAAGCGGCCTGAGGTTGTCGAGTTGGCAATAGAACCCGTCAACGCATAATCCACCCTTGTAGGAGCCAGCTTGCTGGCGATATCGGTTTTGAAATCGCCATCGCCAGCAAGCCGGCTCCTACAGGTGTGAGTCGATCACAAAATGCATGAACGACACGGACCTGTAGGAGCAAGCTTGCTCGCGATAGCGGTTTCCCAGCCAACATTGTTCCTGAATGCTAAACCGATCTCGCTCCCACAGTGGGGCTGGTTTGTTTTCGGAGTCATGCCTCATTTCTCCTTGAACCCCGGCAAACCTTGAGTGGCGCGCCATTCCTTGAGTGTGCGAGTGATACCTTCTGCCGAGTCGTCAGCGCCGTCTTCCGGGTAAAAAATCAGATCTGACCCTGATGGATGTTCACTGATTTTTTCAAAGTGGAACACCAACGTGTCAATCTCTTTTTCCGTTCCGTCGTGGCTGATGATGCTCTGAAGCAAAGCCACGAACTCGCTCTCTGTGTATTCACCGATTTTGTTTTTCATGGTTTCTGCCGGTCTTCCTTGTGGGTTGTTGCGTGTTGTTTGGGTGTCATTACGCGAAGGTTATCAATATCGAAAACAGCACCTCCATGCTGGATCTGTTCAATGTGATGCAGTTCATAACGAGCGTTTCCTCCGTTACGCCCGGTCTTGGGGGCAAACGGGGAGTTGCCACCCAGAACGAAACTTTGGTTGCTGGCCTTGAACTGGCCAAGTAGCTCGGCATCATTTCCCACCGCAGTCCAAAACGCCTTCCTGAACGCATCAAAGTCTCTGAATTTTTGCCCCCGAAGCACATCCGCAATGCGCGTTGGAATGGGCGAACCCTGCCCAGTACTGGCCCCCGCCAGCCAAACCCCCACAACATCTTCACCCACCCCCGTGACACCGCCCGGCTCATACCGAGCATTGAGCACAATGTAGATTGGCTCAAGCCCGGCATCCGCCGGAAACCAGATAATCGCATCCTGATATTCGGGCGGATGCTGCGGGTTCACCAGTATCTTGTCGGCCTGTTCCGTGGGCGGGTACACCCATACGGTGGGCAACTGCGGGGCGCCTTCCAGCGCCGGGATACTCGGTGCGTCGTCGGGATTCGCGACGGGTGTCCAGGTCAGGCCAATGCCGTTGCCGAGGTCGGCGATGAACTGCTCGCCGTCCTTTCGGGCCTTGATGACGGGGACAAACTCCCAGTCTTTTTTTCCGCCGGTGTAGAAGCCGTAAGCGCTGATGGCGTTGTCCGGCAAGACCTTTACGTTGACGCGCACACGGGTGCGTCCCGCCTCCAGTGCCGCGTACTGTTCGTTTTTGTAGAAAGCGCTGTCGGGCGAAAGGCGGGTGTTGGGCATTAGCAGCGCCACTGTCCCGACCGCTGCCCCGGTCGCTACCACTGAACCCGTCAGCGATAGTGCGAGCGAACCACCGAGGCGTTGGGCCAAGGCGTTGCCCGTCGACGAGCCGGCTACCCATTCAAGCGGTGTGCCTTCGGCGGTAATCGCCGCGCCGGTGCCCAGTACAGCCCACAACCCGTAGTCAGCCAGTTTCTCGACGGGGACATAACCGGCGTGGTTGTTGTGATTGATGACACCGTCCGGGAGGTTGCAGCTTTTGGCGAACACGCAACCTTTGAATTGCGAATCGGACGTTGTGTCGAGAGCGTTTTGTCGTGTTTTTCGACGGACCTCCCAACGGGCATTGGCGTCCAGTTCATGCCGTTCGTTCTTGGCGGATACCGCTGCGCCAGCATCCTGGAAGGCTTGCACTTCTTCCCGCGTGGGGAGTTGTGTTGGGGCGGGCAGATAGTCCGGGGATTCCGGGAAACCGAGCTTTTTCATCAGCGCTTTTTTTCGTCCTTGGACAATCCCGGCATGTAGTCGGGTTTGCCTCAACCCTATCCGGGACGCTCAGGCGTAGGCGTTAGGACGTTTCCTAAAAGCGGTGCTGAAATTTCCTATTTCATGGTGTTGCAGATGAGGGGCGAGTCGGTAAGACCGCGTTATCGTTCATCGCGAGCAGGCTCGCTCCCACAATGACCGCGTCCGTCCGGGCAACTCGGTCACCTGCTCGCGATGAACGATTTAAGATTCAACGAAAATGGTGACGGTTAACCCGTAGTCGAGGGCAAGCCCGCTCCCACAGGGGATCTGCGACGTTGGCAGGTTTTGTGTCATGCCCGGTTCACACGGCCATGTTTTAGTTTTTCCTTTTTCAGGGAGAACACCATGAGCGAATTCAACCTCGGTCGCCGTCGTGTCATGCAAGCGGTCGGCGCCGGGATTCTGCTTCCCGGTCTTGCGCCGGCGGTGATTGCCTCGGTCAAGGATCGGCCGCAACTCACCGATGGCGTGCAGTCCGGCGACGTGCTGGGCGACCGGGCGATGGTCTGGAGCCGCAGCGATCGTGCGGCGCGGATGGTGGTGGAATGGGACACCCGTAGCCTGTTCACCAACCCTCGGCGTTTTGTCTCGCCACTGGCTGATGCCCGCAGCGATTTCACCGCGCGGGTCGAGTTCACCGGACTGCCCGCCGACCAGGCAATTTTCTATCGCGTGCATTTCGAAGACGCCCATAGCGGTGTCACCAGCGAACCCTGGTTTGGCCACTTGCGCAGCGTGCCGCAAACCCGGCGCGACATCCGTTTCGTCTGGAGCGGCGATACCGTTGGCCAGGGCTACGGCATCAACCCGGACATCGGTGGCATGCGCATCTACGAAGCCATGCGTTTGCGCCTGCCGGACTTCTTTATCCACAGCGGCGACACCATCTACGCCGACGGCCCGGTGCCGGCACAACTTGTGACTGAAAGTGGCCGCGTGTGGCGCAACATCACCAGCGACGCCAAGAGCAAAGTCGCCGAAACCCTCGACGAGTATCGCGGCAATTACCGCTACAACCTGATGGATGAAAACGTCCGTCGCTTCAACGCCGAAGTGCCGCAGATCTGGCAGTGGGACGACCACGAAGTGGTCAACAACTGGTCGCCGGGCAAGCAACTGGATGAGCGTTACCAGAGCAAGGATATCCACAGCCTGGTAGGCCGCGCACGTCAGGCGTGGCTGGAATATGCGCCTATGCGGTTGCAGAGCGCGGATAACGGCGGGCGCATCTATCGCCAGATCGGTTATGGGCCGATGCTGGATGTGTTTGTGCTCGACATGCGCAGTTATCGCGAGGCCAATGATGACAACCTCGGTGCAGCCAAACCCTTTCTCGGGCGTGAACAGCTGGACTGGCTCAAGCGTGAATTGAAAGCCTCCAGCGCCCAGTGGAAAGTCATTGCCGCCGACATGCCGATCGGCCTCGGCGTACCCGACGGTGAAGTCAGCCCCGGTGTGGCGCGCTGGGAAGCGGTGGCCAACGGTGATCCGGGCGCGGCCCAGGGACGTGAGCTGGAAATCGCCGAACTGCTTGGTTTTCTGCGGTCGCAACAGGTGCGCAATTTCGTGTTCCTGACGGCGGATGTGCATTACTGCGCGGCGCATCACTACCATCCGGATCGTGCGGCGTTTCAGGACTTTGAACCGTTCTGGGAGTTTGTTGCCGGACCGTTGAACGCGGGGAGCTTCGGGCCTAATCCGCTGGATAAAACCTTCGGGCCTGAAGTGGTGTTCGAGAAAGCACCGTCGGCGCAGAACATGTCGCCGTTTGCCGGGTTTCAGTTTTTTGGCGAGGTGAATATTGAGGGGGCGACGGGGGAGATGAGTGTGGTGTTGCGGGATCTGGATGGGGTCAGCGTGTTTGAGCAGAAGTTGCAGCCACAATGACCTGTAGGAGCCAGCTTGCTGGCGATGGCGGTTTTGATATCGCCATCGCCAGCAAGCTGGCTCCTACAGGGGGGAGGGGGTCAGTAGACGTCGCGGCGGTAGCGGCCTTGCTCGATCAAGCGCTCGACTGCTTCAACCCCGAGCACTTCGTTGAGCACCTGATCCACCCCCGAAGCCATTCCCTGCAAGCTGCCGCAGATGTAAATGACGGCACCGTCATCCAGCCATTGCTTGAGCAAACTGGCGGATTCACGCAGGCGATCCTGCACGTAGATCTTCTCGGCCTGATCCCGTGAAAACGCCAGGTCCAGCCGTTCGATATCCCCTGAAATCAACCACTCTTCAAGTTCGTCGCGGCACAGGTAGTCGTGCTCGCGATTGCGCTCGCCAAACAACAGCCAGTGACGTTGCTGCCCATCGGCGATCCGCGCCTTGAGCAAACTGCGCAGCCCGGCCAGGCCGGTGCCGTTGCCCAGCAGGATCATCGGCAGCGGTTCGACCGGCAGATGGAAACCGCTGTTGCGGCGCACCCGCAGGCTGATGGTGCTGCCCACCGGGGCGTGTTCGGTCAGCCATCCGGAGCCGATACCCAGGCTGCCGTCGGGGTGCAGTTCCTGGCGCACGATCAGTTCCAGCACACCGTCGGCGGCAATCGAGGCGATGGAGTATTCGCGCATGGCCAACGGCACCAAAGCATCCACCAGCGCTTGTGCGTGCAAGCCGACAAGGTGCGTGCGGTTCTCGGGCAATTGTCGAGTCGCGAGTGCTTGCTCCAGCGCTTGCGACAGGCCATCGAGTATCACCGAGGCGCGACCGTCGATCCCGAGACCATCGAGGAAATGCTCGATCGCCCACGGGCAGTTTCGCGGCAACACTTCCACCAGATCACCGGCCAGCCAACTGCTGGTGGTCGGTGCGCTGAGGCCCAGCAGGTACACCGGCGAGCCGCTGCTGTCCGGGTTCATCACGTCGCGGCGGCTCAGCGTCCAGTTGTCGTAGCTCGGCGCTTGCCAGGTGTCCACGGGCGCTTGTCCGGTCAGCAGACCAAGTTGCTGCTGCCAGTGACGCAAGGCGTAAGGGTCGCCGCAGTCGACTTCCACCGGCGCGAACAAATGCTTGCCGCCGTGCTCGCCGAGCCAGGCATGCAAGCGTCGGGCGAAACCGCAGAAGTGTTGATATTGCCGGTCACCCAATCCAAGCACCGCATAATTCAGGCTCCCCAGGCTCAATGCCCGGCCCAGCACTTTGCGTTCGAAACCACGGGCGCTGTCCGGCGCTTCGCCGTCGCCGAAGGTGCTGACGACGAACAGCGCATTGCCGGAGTTCCGCAGGTCATGCTCGCTGACGCTGGCCAGTGGCTGAACCTTTACCGGCAGGCCTGCTGCCTGCAGTTGGCCGGCGGTCTGCCACGCCAGTTGTTCGGCGAACCCGCTTTGGCTGGCGAAGCCGATCAGCCACGCCGGAGCATCGCTGTCCGGTTGTTCGAGGCCTTTGCGGGCGTCCTTGATCTGCTTTTTCTTGCGTCGACGATCGAGGTACAGCAACCAGCCCGTGACGAAAAACAGTGGCATGGTCAGCGCGCTGAGCGTCAGGACGATCCGCCCGACAATCCCGAAGTAACTACCGACGTGCAGCGCGTAGATGCTCGTCAGCAGTTGAGCCTTGAAGCTTTTGTCGCTGTAGCGGTCATGGCGTTTGACGACGCCGGTGGCCGGATCGAGGGTGATCTGGTTCAGCGCGCGGTCGTGGGGCGAGGTGGTCAACAGGTAGAACACCGTCGCGGGTTGCCCGGCCACGGGCGGCATACGAATGTTGTAGGCACTCAATGCCGGGCCGGCAGCGCTGTAAATGCTGCTCCACATCGATGCGTAATCGGCCGTCGGTGCCGGGCCTTCCGGTGCCGGGCCACGATTGCGAACGCGTTCATTCTGCGGCGCATCGGACAGCAATCGGGTCAGGCCCTTGTTGTACCACTCATAGGACCAGGACAACCCGGTCAGCGCTGCCAACAGGTAAAACACCAGGCACCAGGTGCCGGCCACCGAGTGCAAATCCCAGTTGAAGCTGCGGCCTGTTTTCTTCCAGTCGAGGGTCAGCCAGGCGCGCCAGCTTTTCCATTGACGCGGCCAACGCAGGTACAGGCCGGACAGGCAGAAGAACAGCAGAATCAGCGTGCACGCGCCAGTGATCTGCCGACCGGTATCGCCCATGGCGAGGAAGCGGTGCAGTTTCAGCATCAGGTCGAAGAAACCCTGGCCGGTGGCGTCGCCCATGAATTCGGCGGTGTACGGGTCGAAGTAGCGCATCTCCCCGCGACGCTCACCCGGTGGCGGGGTGAAGTTCACCCGTGCGGCGTTACCGCTGTCGGTGTCGACCCAGAGCATCGAGACTTTCTTGCCCGCTGCACCCTCGATTTTTTCCACCAGTTCAGCGGGCGGCAGCACACCGGCGACCTGTTTCTCGACCTGCAACACCGACGGGTTGAGTGCGCGCAGGATTTCATCCTCAAACGACACTATCGCCCCGGTGATGCCCATGAGGGCCAGGACCAGCCCGGCACTGATACCGAAAAACCAGTGCAACTGGAACAGGGTTTTCTTCAACACGTCACTCGCCTTGTTCGTTCGAAATTGTCATCACGGCGCGCATTATGCCGTGGGCTGTCGAGAAGCATTCTTTTTTACACACAAAAGCCCCGTTCATGGAGATGAACGGGGCTTTGCGCGTCCCTGTAGGAGCGAGCTTGCTCGCGATGGTCGTTAACGATAACGCGT
This sequence comes from Pseudomonas sp. GM60, assembly GCF_000282415.1. Taxonomy (NCBI): domain Bacteria; kingdom Pseudomonadati; phylum Pseudomonadota; class Gammaproteobacteria; order Pseudomonadales; family Pseudomonadaceae; genus Pseudomonas; species Pseudomonas sp. GM60. The sequence goes on along the minus strand of NZ_AKJI01000008.1, from coordinate 26,745 downwards.
ACTGACTGGATCAACGCGTTGTCCAGACGTTTTTCGCCGGCAAGCCGGTCTCGCTCCTACAGGGGTTAGGTTAGAAGTGGAAGTTGGCGCTCAGCAGGGCGGTACGACCGGCCGCCACGTGGGCGTAGTGGTTCTGCAGTATCTGGTCGAAGTAACGCTTGTCGGTCAGGTTCTGCACGTTGAGTTGCAGGTCGACGTTTTTGGTCAGACGGTAGCTGGCCATCGCGTCGTAACGCCAGTAGGACGGGATCTCCACCGAGTTGGCGATGTTGCCGAACTGCGAGTCAACAAAAGTGGCACCCGCACCCACGGTAAGCTTGTCCGGTACCACGTCGTAAGTCGTCCACAGGGTGAAGTTGTTCCGCGGGGTGCTCGGCATGTGGTTGCCTTCATCGGCGGCGAGGGTGGTTTTGACCACTTCGCTTTCCATGTAGGTGTAGCCGCCGAAGACCCTCCAGTTGCGGGTCAGCTTACCGGTGTACGACAGTTCGAGGCCGTTGACGGTTTGCTCGCCGTCCAGCACTTGCGAGGTGGCACCATCCGGATCGTTCATACGTGCGTTGGTTTTCTCGGTGCGGAACAGTGCAGCGGTCAGCGACAGGTCGTCACCGAAGAAGTCCCATTTGGTGCCAATCTCGTAGTTGCGGTTCTTTTCCGGGTCCAGATCGGTGTTGTTCGCCGCCAGATCCAGGCCACCGTTGCCGCTGGTTTCACCGGACGGGTTGCTGGAGGTGGAGTAGGCCGCGTAGATGCTGCCGTTAGGCAGCGGGTTGTAGACCACGCCGATCTGGTAGTTGACCAGGTCGCTGGTGTTCTCGCGGGAGAAGTCGTTCGCCGGCGCTGTGCTGCTAGCGTTGGCGTGGCCGCTGGATTCGACCTGGTAGTTGTCATAACGCAGGCCCAGGTTCAGGGACCATTGATCGTTGAACTTCAGCGTGTCGAACACGTAGGCCGCGGCGGTTTTGGTGTCGGTGTCGGTGAACGCGGCGCTGTCGGTAATCGTGCCGTTCCAGTTATCCCCAGGTGTCGGGTTGTACAGGCTGGTGCAGTCGCCGGAGCGGAAGAGAGCAGGGTTGCACGTCGTGCCGCCGGCGGCCGAAGTCAGGATGTACGGGCGGTTGTGGGTGTCTTGATAAGAGAACTCAATACCGGTCACCAGGCTGTGTGCGATGGTGCCAGTGTCGAACTTGGCGCTCAGGTCGGTCTGGTTGATCCAGCCGCTGGACGTCGAATTACGGCTCTTGGCGCCACGGTACACATTGCCCTTGGCGACGTTGCCCTTGCTGTCGTCCGGGTTGGTGACGATGTAGTCCAGCGTCGAACGGGACATGCGGAAGCTGTTGGACACGGTCAGGTCTTCATTCAGATCGTGCTCGATCTTGAAGGTGCCGCTGTCATTGGTGGTTTCGCGAAAGTCGCGACTGGTGATGCCGTAGAAATTGTCGCGGTCGACATGCACCGGTTTGTCGACGTTGTACTTGCTGCGAGCCGGGTTCAGGGTCAGCGGAATGCCGTAGTCCGGCATGTCGTCGGTTTCAACGTGGTAGTAACCGAGGGTCATGCGGGTATCGGTGCCCAGGCCGAAGGCGAACGTCGGCGCGACACCCCAGCGGCTGACGTCCACGGTGTCACGACCGGCGACATTGGCTTCGTGTTTCATCAGGTTCAGGCGGAAGGCCGAGGTGTCGGTCATCTGCTGGTTCAGGTCGAGTGTGGTGCGCTTGGTCTGATCCGAGCCCCAGGTGAAGCCGCCATTGTAGAAACTGCCCAGTTTGGCGGTCTTGCTCACCAGGTTCAGGCTGCCACCGGTGGAGCCGGCGCCGGTGTAGGCCGACCCCGGGCCTTTGCTGACTTCGATCGATTCTACGTTGAAGATTTCGCGGCTCTGGGACGCCGGATCGCGCATGCCGTCGACGAACGTGTCGCTTTCAGCGTTGAAGCCACGAATGATCGGACGGTCGCCCGCCGGGTTACCGCCTTCGCCAGCGCCGAAGGTGATGCCGGGGGTCGTGCGCAAGGCGTCGACCAGGCTGGTAGCGCCCGTGTCGCGGATCACCTGTTGCGGAATCACGGTGACACTTTTCGGTGTTTCACGCAGCGGTGCGGTGTATTTCTTGTTGGCCGAGGTATCGGTCTTGTAGGAGGTATCGTCCTGTGTTTCGCCGGTGATGGCCGTGGCGTCCAGGGAAATCGCATTGTTCGGCGCTTTTTCGGTCTTTTCAGCCGCGAAAACCATATGCCCCGCAGAGCCGGCGGTGATTGCCACGCCAATCGCAGAAGCGAGCAAACGCGGTGAATTGACAGGTAATTGTGGTTGTTGGCGTGACATGTGAATTCCCCTCCCCAAGGATTTGAGGCCGCGGAATATAGGGTAGACGCGTCTATGTATCAATTGCGAAACGTTTCTATTCGCACTGAATTTACATTCTTTACAATTTACCCTTACGGTTTTTGCTGTTTCATTCGTCATAGGGGTTTTACAGCGTCAATAAGAATCAATATCATTGGCGCCCCTTTGCCTTCAGGTGGTCCTCATGCTGCTGCACATTCCCGGCTTGTTCACTAAAGAAGAAGTGCAGCGCATCCGCGAGGCTCTGGAACAGGCGGATTGGGCCGACGGCAAGATCACCGCCGGCTACCAGTCGGCCAAGGCCAAACACAACCTGCAACTGCCGGAAGGTCATCCACTGGCCAAGGAAGTCGGCGCGGCGATGCTGGAACGGTTGTGGAAAAACCCGCAGTTCATGTCAGCGGCGTTACCGCACAAGGTCTTTCCTCCGTTGCTGAACTGTTACACAGCGGGCGGCAGTTTCGACTTTCATATCGACAACGCCGTGCGCCAGCCCAAAGGCAGCATCGAGCGCGTGCGCACGGATTTGTCGGCGACCCTGTTCTTCAGTGAGCCGGACGACTACGACGGCGGCGAACTGGAAATCCAGGACACCTACGGCACCCAGCGCGTGAAGTTGCCGGCCGGCGACATGGTCTTGTACCCCGGCACCAGCCTGCACAAGGTCAATGCCGTCACCCGTGGTACACGGTTCGCCTCATTCTTCTGGACCCAAAGCCTGGTCCGCGAAGACAGTCAGCGCGCCCTGCTGTTCGAGATGGACGGTGCGATCCAGCAACTGACGCAGGACATGCCCGACCACCCTTCACTGATCCGCCTGACCGGCACGTATCACAACCTGTTGCGTCGCTGGGTCGAGGTATGAGTTTTCAACTGCGCCGCGAGGAAGTGCTCGACGGCGATCACCTCAAAGCCATGCTTGAGGAAAGTCCTGCGCGTGCTGCTCAGGCAATCCTGATCGCTGCCCGTGAAGGTGTGCTCGACGCGCAAGCCTTGCTCGGCCAGATTCTGCTGGACGGACAGGGCATCGCGCTGGATCAACCGCTGGCGCTGCGCTGGTTCGAGATAGCCGCTCAGCGCGGGCACCTGATGGCGCGCAACATGCTCGGTCGCTGTCATGAACATGGCTGGGGTTGTGCGGCAGATGCTTCAGTTGCAGCACAGCATTATCGCGTCGGTGCTGAAGCCGGACTGGATTGGGCGATGTACAACTACGCCAACCTTCTGGCCACCGGGCGCGGCGTGGGGGAGGATCAGGTACAGGCGCTGAACCTCTATCGCCGCGCTGCGGAGCTGGGCCATGCGAAGTCGATGAACCTGCTTGGACGCTATCTGGAAGAGGGCAAGGTTTGCCCGCAGGATACGGCTGCTGCTCGCGACTGGTATCGACGCTCCGCCGCTGGCGGGGATTTTCGCGGGCAGTTCAGTTATGCCGCGGTGCTGGCGGCTGAAGATAACATCGACGAGGCGCTGGCCTGGCTGCGCAAGGCACTGGCTGGCGGGAATCTGAATTTTCTGCGGGTGGCGAGTAAAGCGTTGTTGAACGCGACCGATCCACAGATTCGCGCCCTTGCATCAGCGTATGCCGAGCGGTACGCCGAACTCGAACAGACGCTCGTCCCCCTGTAGGAGCGAGCTTGCTCGCGATGAACTGGAGAGCGCCGTATTTATCCAGACAACGCGCGTTATCGTTGACGACCATCGCCAGCAAGCTGGCTCCTACAAGGGGGAGCGGTGTTTTTCGGATACAAAAAAGCCCATGACGCGTCATGGGCTTTTTGATTTCTGCGTGCAGCGCTTACACGTAGAACGATTTCAGCGGCGGGAAGCCATTGAACTCGACGGCGCTGTAGCTGGTGGTGTACGCACCGGTCGACAGCCAGTACAAACGATCACCGATCGCCAGGTTCAGCGGCAAACCGTACTTGTAGTTTTCGTACATGATGTCGGCGCTGTCGCAGGTCGGGCCGGCGATAACCACTTCTTCCACTTCGCCTTTCTTTTCGGTCCAGATCGGGAACTTGATGGCTTCGTCCATGGTTTCGATCAGGCCGGAGAACTTGCCCACATCCGTGTACACCCAGCGCTCGACGGCGGTGCGGGATTTGCGTGCAACCAACACCACTTCACTGACCAGGATGCCGGCGTTGGCGATCAACGAACGGCCCGGTTCCAGGATGATTTCCGGAAGATCGTCGCCGAAGTCTTCCTTGAGGAAACGGATGATTTCTTCAGCGTAGGTTTCCAGGCTGTTGGTGCGGGTGATGTAGTTGGCCGGGAAGCCGCCGCCCATGTTGATCAGCTTCAGGTGGATGCCGTCTTCTTCTTTCAGGCGCTCGAAGATCACTTTGACCTTGGCGATCGCTGCGTCCCAGACGCTGATGTCGCGCTGTTGCGAGCCGACGTGGAACGAGATGCCGTAAGGCACCAGGCCCAGGTCACGGGCGAGGATCAGCAGGTCCATGGCCATGTCGGTCTGGCAGCCGAATTTGCGCGACAAAGGCCAATCGGCAGTGGTCGAGCCTTCGGTGAGGATGCGCACGTAGACTTTCGAGCCCGGTGCTGCCTTGGCGATGTTGCGCAGGTCGGCTTCGGAGTCGGTGGCATACAGACGCACGCCCTTCTCGTAGAAGTAGCGGATGTCCTTGGATTTCTTGATGGTGTTGCCGTAGCTGATGCGATCCGGGCCGACGCCCTGGTTCATCACTTTATCGAGCTCGTAGATCGAGGCGATGTCGAAGTTCGAGCCTTTCTCTTTGAGCAGGTCGATGATTTCGACGGCCGGGTTGGCCTTGACGGCGTAGTAGACCTTGGCGAATTCGAAACCGGCGCGCAGGTCGTCATAGGCCTGGCTGATCATCGCGGTGTCGATTACCACGAACGGGGTTTCTTGTTTGTCGGCGAATGCCTTCATTTTCTGAAAGGTATCGCGCGCGAAATAGTCTTCGACGTTGATCGACATGCTGGGAACTCCTACTGGCAAACTAGATTAATCAATGGGTGCAAATGAACGTCCTCCGTATCCCCACTTTGGTTCGCCTACTTCCCAAGGCATGTCGCCGAAAGCAAAAAGGCCATGGGAAGCGGTGCTTTCCCTTGGCCTTGCTGTCTCGTCGTCAGTACTTGAGCCGGATGGATCGTTTCCAGCATGGACGTTCGGCGCGAACTTTAGGGCGTGAGGGGCTTTAGATCAACAAAAAATGTCGCGTTTTTGCACTTGTCTGACGCACGTTGCCGCCAGCTCTCCTTGTACTCGACACAGATGACAGGCCGATGTTCCCGAGGAATTCTGAAGTGTTAAAAATACCTGCACGTTCGACGCTTATGTCTGCCAACTCAAAGACAACTGCGATGGCGTCAACATCGGCGACGATAGCTGCGAAAAGGTCGGTTGAGCGATTTTTTGACTGTTTCGGCGGACTTTTTTAGAGACCGCTTGCCGAGGCAGGTGTTGATATTTTTTTCCGGTCACAGGCTGTACGGTTTTTGTGGGAGTGAGCCTGCTCGCGATGGCAATTTCAAATTCAACATCTTCGTTGGCTGACAAGGTGCTATCGCGAGCAGGCTCGCTCCCACAGGTTTTGCATGTTTACCCAGCTATATAGATGTCAGGCAACAGCCTCGGCTGGCGAAACAATGCTGGTCTTGCCGCCTCGGGATTTGCCGGAGCTCAGGTACTCGGCAATCGATTCCTGCGTTACTTCGCCGAGGAACACTCGCTCGGCATCCATCACCGGCAACCAGGCGCGGTTGAACTCGTACATCCGCGACAACAGGATGCGCAAATGCTCGTCGTACGCCGCCGTGGCATTGAACTCACGCAGGTACTGCGCGCAAGCCCCGGTCTGACGGTGCAGGTCGCGACGTCGTACATAACCGAGCGCCTTGTTCTCACCGTCCGTGACCACGACATAACGACGGTCATGTTCATCCATCAACTCCAGCGCTTCAGTCACCGGCGTTTCCGGGCTGACGGACGGTGCGTTGTCCGCCGCGTCTTCGGCCTTCACCAGCAGCAGACGCTTGAGCGTGCTGTCCTGGCCGACGAAGTTGCTGACAAAGTCGTCCGCCGGGTGCGCCAGCAGCGTGTCCGGGTGATCGATCTGCAACAGCTTGCCGGCGCGGAAGATTGCAATCTTGTCGCCCAGCTTGATCGCTTCGTCGATATCGTGGCTGACCATGATCACGGTCTTGTTCAGCGCCCGTTGCATCTCGAAGAACTCGTTCTGGATCATCTCGCGGTTGATCGGGTCGACCGCGCCGAACGGTTCATCCATCAACAGCAACGGCGCATCCGCCGCCAGTGCGCGAATCACGCCGATCCGTTGCTGCTGACCACCGGACAATTCGCGCGGATAACGATTCAAATACTGCTTGGGCTCAAGCTTGATCATGCTCATCAACTCGCGGGCGCGGTCGTGGCACTTCTGTTTGTCCCAGCCCAGCAGGCGCGGAACGATGGTGATGTTTTCCTCGATGGTCATGTTCGGGAACAGACCGATCTGCTGGATCACGTAACCGATGTTGCGACGCAGGGTCACTTCGTCGAGACCGGTGGTGTCTTCGCCGTTGATCAGGATCTTGCCCGAGGTCGGCTTGATCAGGCGGTTGATCATCTTCAGCGTGGTGCTTTTGCCGCAGCCCGATGGCCCGAGGAACACACAGATTTCGCCTTCATTGACGGTCAGGCTGACCGAGTCCACGGCTTTCACATCTTTGCCGTTGCTTTGGAAAGTCTTGCTGAGGTTTTGAAGTTCGATCATTTGAGCAGTCCTTTTGGAGTCAGCGTGCGTTGCAGCCATTGCAGAAGCAGGTCGGCGAAGATGGCCAGCAGGCTGACCAGCACGGCGCCGACGATCAGCATCGACATGTCGCTGCGGCTGATGGAAGCGAGAATGAGGACACCGAGGCCACCGGCGCCGATGGTCGCGGCGATGGTCATGACACCGATGTTCATGACCACGGCGGTGCGCACGCCGGCGAGGATCACCGGCACGGCGATGGGCAGTTCGACCATACGCAGGCGCTGGCCGAAGGTCATGCCGATGCCGCGTGCGGCTTCGCGAATGCCCGGTTCGACGCCGGTCAGGGCGAGGTAGGTGTTACGCATGATCGGCAGCAGCGAGTACAGAAACACTGCGGTGATCGCCGGCATCGGCCCCAGGCCCTGGCCGAATTTGGAGTAGAACGGCAGCAGCAGGCCGAACAGTGCAATCGACGGCACGGTCAGCAGCACCGTGGCGCTGGCTTGCAAGGGGCCGGCGAGCGTCGGGAAACGCGTCATCAGAATGCCCAGCGGCACGCCGACCAGAATCGCCAGGGTCACGGCGATGCCGACCAGGGTGATGTGCTGCCACGTCAGGTGCAGCACCTGCGGCCAGTCAAGATGGGAAAAGGCGTTGAGAAATTCCATGACTTTTCCTCCTTAGTTGATGGGGTGCTGGCGCAGGAAATCGGCGGCAACGGATGAAGGGCTTTCGTGATCGACATCGACCCGTGCGTTGAGCTGGCGCATGGTTTCGTCATCGAACAGCTCGGCCAGCGGCTTGATCTCTTGCGCCAGTTGCGGGTGGGCATCGAGGTAAACCTGACGCACCACCGGCGCGGCGGTGTAGTCCGGGAAGTAGTGCTTGTCGTCTTCAAGCAGTTTCAACTTGAAGGCGTTCAAGCGACCGTCGGTGGTGTAGACCAGACCGGCGAACACCTGGCCATTGCGCAGGGCGGTGTAGACCAGGCCTGCATCCATCTGGCGGATGTTTTTGCGTGTCAGGTTCATGCTGTAGAGGTCGACCATGCCGTCCAGACCGTCGGAGCGGTTGGCGAACTCGGTGTCCAGCGCGATCAGGTGATTAGTCTTCGCCTCAGCCTGCATTACCGTGTTCAGCTCGCTGATGGTGTTGATCTGCGGGTAGGCCTTTGCGGTTTTTTCCGGCAGGGCCAGGGCGTAGGTGTTGCTGAACTTCGACGGGGTCAGCCAGACCAGGCCTTTTTTCGCGTCGAGTTCTTTCACCTTGGCGTAGGACTGAGCGCTGTCGAGTTTTTCGGTGACATGGTTGTAGGCCACCAGTGAGACGCCGGTGTATTCCCACATCAGGTCCAGTTGGCCACTTTCGTGGGCACTGCGAGCGAGGTTGCTGCCCAGACCGCCAGTCACCTGGGTGTCATAACCCTTGGTGCGCAGGTACTGGGAGGTGATTTCCGCGAGCAGGGTTTGTTCGGTGAACACCCGGGCGCCGATGCGGATCACCGGTTTTTCAGCGGCTTGGGCGATTCCCGAGAACAGCAGAACGCAGCCTAGTAAAAAGCTTGATGTCTTCATGATTATTCCTTTGCCGAGGCTTAAGACGGGCGCAAGCCGCGTTCGAGCCAGAGGCGGCTGGCGAGTGTCACCAGTCCGTCGAGCAGCAAGGCCAGCAGGGCGGTGCAGGCCGCGCCGAGCAGTAGTTGCGGCTGATTGTTCAGGGCGATTCCGGGGAAAATCAGGCTGCCCAGACTGTTGGCGCCGATCAGGAACGCCAGCGGTGCAGTACCGACGTTGATCGCCAGCGCCACACGCACACCGCCGATGATGATCGGCACGGCGTTCGGCAGTTCGACCTGCCACAGCACTTGAGTCGGCGTCATGCCGATGCCGACGGCCGCTTCTTTCAAAGAACCCTGGACGTTTTTCAGACCTTCATAGGTATTGCGCACGATCGGCAACAGCGAGGCGAGGAACAGGGCGAAGATCGCGGGGCCGCTGCCGATGCCCAGAATCCCCAGAGCAATGGCCAGTACGGCGAGAGGCGGCACGGTGTTGCCGATGTTGAAGAGCTGCATGAAGCGTTCGGCGCGTCCCACCATGGTCGGACGGCTGAGGAAAATACCGGCGGGTATGCCCACAACAAGGGCCGCCAGCATGGAGGCGAGGACGAGAATCAGATGAGCTTGCAGGTAAAACAACAAATCGTCGCGGTACTGTTCGATCGTGTTGATGCCAATCCAGTGGACCAGCAGGGCCAGAAGGGCGACGACAACCGCACCTCCTGTCAGCCCTTTGCCATAGCGAATAGCCACAGGCGGACTCCTTTTTTCTTTGTCGGCGAACGCAGCTTCGTGTGGCAATGCCAGTCCTGGCTGCCGAAGTAAGCGTTCGCGAGAAGCAGCTCTTCATGCACCGAATGCGCTCTTCTGTAGGAGCGAGCCTGCTCGCGAAAAAAGTCCAGACAACGCGTTGATTCAGACCACACGCGTTATTGTTGACGCTCATCGTGAGCAAGCTCGCCCTACAGGGGAGGGCGTACGGCTTTTCGAGCCATAAGCGCAGCCTCGTCAGGCTAACTTGCTGATTTTTCAGCCCCTGGTACGAGTGCCGTAACAGGGGAGTGGACGCCTCCACCTTTTAAAAGGTTCCATAATTGGCAGCAGATAGCCACCCTTGATGACCGAACACGCCCCCGCTCGATGCCATAACGCAACCCTGTAGGAGCCGGCTTGCCGGCGATGAGGGCCGAGAGATCACCGCAAGGCGTACGGCCCCAATCGCCGGCAAGCCGGCTCCTACAAAAGTCCGCGCGTCCGGGCGGGCGGTGGTCCGTGGCGGTCGGTTTGCGCTATACTCGCCGCCCTTTTTTGAATCACCGCCAGGCGATTTCCCATGACCAAACAGGCCGCCGAAGTCGCGAAACGCCGCACTTTCGCCATTATTTCCCACCCCGATGCCGGTAAAACCACCATCACCGAGAAGCTCTTGCTGATGGGCAAGGCGATTGCGGTTGCCGGCACGGTGAAGTCTCGCAAGTCCGACCGCCATGCCACCTCCGACTGGATGGAAATGGAAAAGCAGCGGGGTATCTCGATTACCACGTCGGTCATGCAGTTCCCGTATCGCGATCACATGATCAACCTGCTCGACACCCCGGGCCACGAAGACTTCTCCGAAGATACCTACCGCACCCTGACGGCGGTGGACTCGGCATTGATGGTCCTCGATGGCGGTAAGGGTGTAGAGCCACGGACCATCGCGCTGATGGACGTCTGCCGTCTGCGTGACACGCCGATCGTCAGCTTCATCAACAAACTCGACCGTGACATCCGCGACCCGATCGAACTGCTCGACGAAATCGAAGCGGTCCTGAAGATCAAGGCTGCGCCGATCACCTGGCCGATCGGTTGCTACCGCGATTTCAAAGGCGTTTATCACCTCGCTGACGACTACATCATCGTGTACACCGCCGGCCACGGCCACGAGCGCACCGATGTGAAAATCATCGAAAAGCTCGACTCCGATGAAGCCCGCGCGCACTTGGGCGACGAGTACGATCGCTTCGTTGATCAACTGGAACTGGTTCAGGGCGCCTGCCACGAATTCAACCAGCAGGAATTCCTCGACGGCCAACTGACTCCGGTGTTCTTCGGTACCGCACTGGGCAACTTCGGTGTCGATCACGTGCTCGACGCCGTGGTCAACTGGGCGCCGAAACCGCTGGCCCGTGTCGCCAACGAGCGCACCGTGGAGCCGGTCGAAGAGAAATTCAGTGGCTTCGTGTTCAAGATCCAGGCGAACATGGACCCGAAACACCGCGATCGTATCGCCTTCATGCGCATTTGCTCCGGCAAGTACGAAAAAGGCATGAAGATGCGCCACGTGCGCACCGGCAAGGACGTGCGGATCGGCGATGCCCTGACGTTCTTCTCCTCCGAGCGTGAGCAACTGGAAGAAGCGTTTGCCGGCGACATCATCGGCCTGCACAACCACGGCACAATCCAGATCGGCGACACTTTCACCGAAGGCGAAGTCCTGGGCTTCACCGGTATCCCGCACTTCGCCCCGGAACTGTTCCGTCGCGTGCGTCTGCGTGATCCGCTGAAATCCAAGCAACTGCGCCAAGGCTTGCAGCAATTGGCGGAAGAGGGCGCGACCCAGGTGTTCTTCCCTGAGCGCAGCAACGACATCATCCTCGGCGCCGTCGGTGTGCTGCAGTTCGACGTGGTCGCCAGCCGCTTGAAAGAGGAATACAAGGTTGAGTGCTCCTACGAGCCGATCACCGTGTACTCCGCGCGCTGGATCGATTGCGACGATAAGAAGAAGTTCGAGGAGTTCCGGGTCAAGGCCGTGGAAAACCTCGCGGTCGACGGCGGTGGTCACCTGACCTACCTGGCGCCGACCCGCGTCAACCTGGCGCTGATGGAAGAGCGCTGGCCGGACGTGAAATTCCGTGCGACGCGTGAGCACCACTAATCGCTGAGCTGCAAAACCAGAAGCCCCGGTAGCGAAAGCACCGGGGTTTTTTAATGCCTGTCACAAATCCCCCCTGTAGGAGCCAGCTTGCTGGCGATGGACCAAAGAACGCCGCGTTAATCCTGACAGCACGCGTTATCGTTTACGACCATCGCCAGCAAGCTGGCTCCTACAGAAAAGCATCGTGTTAGCGGGTTTGGTTATAGGCCATATTCACAACCAATCTCTAAAGCCAGCGCATTCCGTCTCTTCGTTAGCGTCCTATCTGGAGAACCCGGCTGATCGGAACTAGATTTCAAAGAGCGCCAGCCAGGTACAGATGTTTCACCTGCAAAAGGATGGAATCGACTATGAACAGGTTGCTACGCGTTGTGCTGCTGTTGAAGGTTTTGCTGATGCTGGCCCTCGGCAGTTCGGCGGTCTGGGCCGAGTGTGAGGATCACGAAAGCCAGGCATCGAGCGGGCAGGCAACGCACACCGGCATGATGATCGCCAAGTCCGAATCAGAGCCCGGTGATCAGGGGCAGGGCGGCAGCGCGGACGATGATGATACGACCACTGACGAGCCGGACAGTGACGAGGAAGAAGGGGCCTGAACGACCGTTGTAGCCCCCGACCAAGGAGTCGAAACCCGCTCTGAAGTTTTAACGGATCATTACCGCTCGTCCAGTTGTTAGCGATAGAGGCCGTCTACTGTCAATTCTGACAGTAGACGGTTTTTTATTTCGCAGCTTATAAGTTGATGCGTCCACGGGTTCGTTTTACACAATGCATCAGCAAGGGAAGTCGACGACATGACCGAGCAATATAAGGTAATTACCACTGGTGAGCTCAACGCTTCTATTGAAGGTTTTGGTGAGTTCACGACTAAGGAAGTGGAATTCATTGGTTCAGACGATGATCCAGATTTTCTATTACAGGGGACGAATTCCGGAAGAGGATTTATTTTTTATCTTCCGAAGTACGAGAGTGAAAAGTACAGTTTGCATCCAGGCAGTGCAGCCAAGGTGTTTTACGAGGTCGGAGGGCGGCTGTACGGGGAGGTCGAAGAAGGATTTATTAAAGTAACAGTTACTAAGCCAGAGACTGTGGTCATTGAATTCGATGTTTCGGTAAAAGAAAGTGCCGGAGAGACCACTATTCGCTTAATCGGGAGTGGCACTTTTAAAGGTAGGGTTCCTTGGGCGAACAGGCACAGGGAGTTGTTGAATGTTGTGCAAGGAGGCGCTCCTTTGTTGTTTGAGGGCCCTGATATTGTTAAGCCCAAACCTGGAGAGGTTTCACCTGGTTTTGAAATTGTCGGAAGAACTGATACTGTGGCTGCTCCAAGTGACTGGGAGCTGCAGATTATCATAGGTTCCACTGTGGTACTCCAGAACACGGGGCAGTCTGGTCGTGAGTTTTCATATGATGTCCCCGCGAATCTAATCCCGCTGAACACAAAGTTTTATTTTAGACTCGACTATTATATCTGGCCGATTTGGAGTAGGTGGACATATTCTGGCGATATGATAATGGGAATGAGTCCGCCCGAAGTTCTCTTTCCAAAAAAAGATTCTGCACTATCTCCAAGATCAAGGATCTTTGGTAAAGGGGCTCCTGGGGCTACAGTTCGCCTATATGAAGCAGGCAGTGGTGCTATTCTCTACGGCACTGCCACGGTGGGTGTTGACGGAAGTTGGGAGTGTATACCCGACCTGAATTTGCCAACTAAGTACTTTCCTCTCACAGTAGATCAAGTTTTGAACGGTGTGGCTTCTGGTTATTCAGACCCTGTCTATTGTCACGTTAGCCCTTTATCCAAACCTGTTATTGAGCTTCCTCAACAAGGTGGAACAGTGGGGTCACCGCCTACGATCTCGGGGAGAGGAGGACTGCCTGGCGCTTCAGTCCAATTGCATCAGCATAACGATCCTTTAAATGTTTACAGCCGCGCTGATGTAAATGCTCAAGGTCGATGGGCAATGAGATCCTGGTCGAAAGTGCCTCCAAAAGGGAGTTTTCGCATGACGGCTCGCCAAGTTAACGGCGTGGATGTCTCTGATTGGGCTGAAGGAGTAGATGTAATCATCGTGTAAGTTATCGTTGACCTTCTCCTCAGCTCCGTTAAATAACAACGACCACCGCGCAGGCGGCAGCGAGGCGTAGTTCGCAGACAAAGAATCCTTCTACAGGGCTGATGCGCAGTCCTGTAGAAGGAAACGATTGAAACTGTGCAGGTGCCTGTTCACGAAGGCGGTACGTCAGTCGACATTTATGTTGACCTGGTATATCGCCTTCGCGAGCAAAATCACCCCCCACATTTTTTACGCCGCGCCGTCGAGGAATTGCTCGGCGTAGTGGCAAGCCACCTGGCGGTTATCGAGAGGGCGCAGGGCTGGCTCTTCGGTTTTGCAACGGTCGGTCGCGTACGGGCAACGCTTGTGGAAAGCGCAGCCCGACGGCGGGTTCAGCGGGTTGGGCAACTCGCCGACGATCTTGATCTTCGGCTTGTTCGGGTCCGGGTGAATGGTCGGTGTGGCCGACAGCAACGCCTGGGTGTACGGGTGCAGCGGACGCTCGTAGATGTCGTTCTTCGGGCCCATTTCCACCGGGCGACCGAGGTACATCACCATCACGTCATCGGCAACGTGTTGCACCACGGCCAGGTTGTGCGAGATGAACACGTAGGCGGTGTTGAACTCTTGCTGCAGATCCATGAACAGGTTCAGCACCTGCGCCTGGATCGACACGTCCAGCGCCGAGGTCGGTTCGTCCGCGACCAGCACTTTTGGTTGCAGCATCATGGCGCGGGCGAGGGCGATCCGCTGGCGCTGACCGCCGGAGAACATGTGCGGATAGCGCTGGTAATGCTCAGGGCGCAAACCCACCTGCTTCATCATCGCCTGCACTTTCTCGCGACGCTCGGCGGCGCTGAGGCTGGTGTTGATCAGCAGCGGCTCGGCGAGTTGATCACCGACTTTCTGCCGAGGGTTCAACGAGGCGTACGGGCTCTGGAACACCATCTGCACGTCTTTGCGCAGTTGTTTGCGTTGAGCCTTGTCAGCACCGGCGACTTCCTGCCCGGCGATTTTCAAGGAGCCGGAAGACGGCTCTTCGATCAGCGTCAGGGCACGGGCCAGGGTGGATTTGCCGCAACCGGATTCGCCCACGACAGCGAGGGTCTTGCCGGCTTCCAGTTCAAACGACACACCGTTCAGGGCGCGTACGGTCGCATGGCCCTTGAACAGGCCGCGGGACACTTCGTAGTGACGGGTGAGGTCGCGGGCGGTAAGTACGACGGCCATTACGCCACCTCCTGGTTCAGCGGGTAGAAGCAGCGGGCGAGGCTGTTGCTTTTCGGGTCAAGGGCCGGACGCTGCGCACGGCAGCTGTCCTGCACATACGGGCAGCGCGGCGACAGCAGGCAGCCTTGCGGACGGTCGTAACGACCGGGAACGATGCCCGGCAATGTCGACAGGCGTGAGGCGCCGAGGCTGTGTTCCGGAATCGCCTTGAGCAGCGCTTCGCTGTACGGGTGCGCCGGAATGTCGAACAGTTGTGGCACCTGACCAACCTCTACGGCCTGGCCGGCGTACATCACGCACACACGCTGGGCCGTTTCGGCCACGACCGCGAGGTCGTGAGTGATCAGCACCAGGCCCATGTTCTGCTCTTTCTGCAACGCCAGGAGCAGGTCCATGATCTGCGCCTGAATCGTCACGTCCAAAGCTGTGGTCGGTTCGTCGGCGATCAGCAGTTTCGGCTCACCGGCAATCGCCATGGCGATTGCAACACGCTGGCTCATACCGCCCGACAGTTGATGCGGGTAGGCCTCCATACGGCTGGCGGCGCCCGGGATTTCCACTTTTTCCAGCAGTTCGATGGCGCGTTTGCGCGCTTGCTTGCCGGACATTTTCAGGTGCAGGCGCAGCACTTCTTCGATCTGGAAACCGACGGTGTAGCTCGGGTTCAGCGCGGTCATCGGGTCCTGGAAGACCATGGCCAGGTCTTTGCCGACGATTTGCCGACGCTGACGGTTGCTGAGCTTGAGCATGTTCTTGCCGTCGAAATTCAGGGCGTCGGCGGTGACGATCCCCGGATGCTCGATCAGGCCCATCAGCGCCATCATGGTCACGGATTTACCCGAACCCGACTCGCCAACGATGGCCAGCACTTCGCCCTTGTCCACGGAAATGTCGAGCCCGTCGACCACCGGAACGGCGTTCTTGTCGCCGAAGCG
Organism: Pseudomonas sp. GM60; assembly: GCF_000282415.1. Lineage (NCBI taxonomy): Bacteria > Pseudomonadati > Pseudomonadota > Gammaproteobacteria > Pseudomonadales > Pseudomonadaceae > Pseudomonas > Pseudomonas sp. GM60. The sequence continues at coordinate 10,953 of NZ_AKJI01000008.1, read as the reverse complement.
AACGTTGAGATTCTTGATTTCTAACAGTGACATTTGAATCTCCTCAGGCGGCGTTCTTGAGTTTCGGGTCCAGCGCATCGCGCAGGCCGTCGCCCATCAAGTTGATTGCCAGCACGCTGAGCAAAATGGTCAAACCAGGCAGACTTACTACCCACCAGGCGCGTTCGATGTAGTCGCGAGCCGAAGCCAGCATGGTGCCCCACTCAGGGGTTGGCGGTTGTACGCCAAGGCCCAGGAAGCCAAGGGCTGCGGCATCGAGAATCGCCGAGGAGAAACTCAGGGTGGCCTGAACGATCAGCGGCGCCATGCAGTTGGGCAGCACGGTGACGAACATCAGGCGTGGCAGACCGGCACCGGCCAGGCGCGCGGCGGTCACGTAGTCGCGGTTCAGCTCGCCCATCACCGCGGCGCGGGTCAGACGAACATAGGACGGCAACGAAACCACGGCGATGGCAATGATGGTGTTGATCAGGCCAGGGCCGAGGATGGCGACAATCGCCACGGCCAGCAGCAGCGAGGGCAGGGCCAGCATGATGTCCATCAGACGCATGATGGTCGGGCCAAGGATGCGCGGGAAGAAGCCGGCGAACAGACCGAGCAGGATGCCCGGGATCAGCGACATCACCACCGACGACAAGCCGATCAGCAGGGACAGGCGCGAACCGTTGATCAGGCGCGACAGCAGGTCGCGGCCCAGCTCATCGGTGCCGAGCAGGAACTGGATTTGCCCACCTTCCAGCCAGGACGGCGGGGTCAGCAGGAAGTCACGGTATTGCTCACTCGGGTTATGTGGCGAGACCCACGGCGCGAAGATCGCGCAGAAGATCACCAGCAACATGAACATCAGGCCGGCGACGGCGCCTTTGTTCTTGGAGAACGCTTGCCAGAATTCTTTGTACGGGGACGGGTACAGCAGGCTTTGATCGACTGTTACCGCTTGATTTGTAGTTGAAGCTGGAGTGGTCATGGTCATGATCTCAGCGCTGGTGACGGATGCGTGGGTTGGCGAAGCCGTAGAGGATATCCACGATGAAGTTCACCAGAATCACCAGGCAGGCGATTAACAGGATGCCGTTTTGCACCACGGGATAATCCCGTGCGCCAATGGCTTCGATCAGCCATTTGCCGATGCCGGGCCACGAGAAGATGGTTTCGGTCAGGACCGCACCGGCCAGCAGTGTGCCGACTTGCAGGCCGACCACGGTCAGTACCGGAATCAGTGCGTTGCGCAGGCCGTGTACGAACACTACGCGCGACGGCGACAGGCCTTTGGCCTTGGCGGTCCGGATGTAGTCTTCGCGCAGCACTTCGAGCATCGAAGAACGGGTCATCCGCGCAATCACCGCCAGCGGGATGGTGCCGAGCACGATGGCCGGCAGGATCAGGTGATGCAGGGCATCGAGGAACGCACCGACGTCATCGGCCAGCAGCGTGTCGATGAGCATGAAGCCGGTGCGCGGCTCGATGTCATAGAGCAGGTCGATCCGCCCGGACACCGGGGTCCAGCCCAGGGACACCGAGAAGAACATGATCAGGATCAGGCCCCACCAGAAGATCGGCATCGAATATCCCGCCAGGGAGATGCCCATCACCCCGTGGTCGAACAGGGATCCTCGCTTGAGTGCCGCGATCACCCCGGCCAGAAGGCCCAGGATGCCGGCGAACAACAGGGCGGCCATGGACAGTTCCAGGGTCGCGGGGAATAGAGAGCTGAACTCGCTCCACACGCTTTCACGGGTACGCAGGGATTCGCCGAGATCGCCATGAGCCAGTTTGCCGATGTAGTCCAGGTATTGGGCATACAGCGGTTTGTTCAGACCTAGGCGTTCCATTGCCTGAGCATGCATTTCGGGGTCGACTCGTCGTTCGCCCATCATTACTTCCACGGGGTCGCCTGGAATCATGCGAATCAACGCGAAAGTCAGCAAGGTGATGCCGAAGAACGTGGGGATCAATAACCCCAATCGGCGGGCAATAAAACTAAACATCTTCTGGTGTACCTCATCAGCCGGTTAGGCGTGCCTGGTGTCCCTGGAGTCAGGGACACCGGGAGTTTTCTTATCTACTTCACCTGGGTGGTGGCGAAGTTATTAGTGGTGAGGGGGCTAATGTGATAGCCCTCTACGTTGTTGCGCATAGCGGTGAACATTCTAGTGTGCGCCATGCTGATCCATGGCTGGTCCTGGTTAAAAATAACCTGGGCCTGCTCGTACAGCGCTGCCCGCTCGGCCGGATCGGTTTTTTCGCGAGCCTGGTCGATCAGCGCCTGGAACTTGTCATTGCACCAGCGTGCATAGTTTTCGCCGTTCTTCGCGGCTTCGCAACTGAGCATAGGCGTCAGGAAGTTATCCGGGTCGCCGTTATCACCCGCCCATCCGGCGGAAACCATGTCGTGCTCGCCGTTTTTCGCGCGTTTGAGCATTTCGCCCCATTCCATCACGCGAATGTCGATCTTGATCCCGACCTTGGCCAGGTCAGCCTGCATCATCTGCGCGCCGAGCATCGGGTTCGGGTTGGTCGGGCCGCCACCGTTGCGGGTGAACAGGGTGAAGGTGGTGCCTTCCGATACGCCGGCTTCCTTGAGCAGGGCGCGGGCCCTGTCCAGATCGCGGGCCGGGTTTTTCAGGCTGTGGTTGTAGCCCAGCAGCGTGTCCGGGAACGGGTTGACCGCCACTGTCGCATTGCCTTTACCAAACAGCGCGTTGACATAAGCCTCTTTATCGAAGGCGATGTCGATGGCTTTGCGCACACGCACGTCGCTCATGTACTTGTGCGTGGTGTTCATGGCGATGTACGAAACGGTCATCGCGTTCAGTTCATCGACGCTCAGTTTGGCGTCTTTCTTGATGCTCGGGATGTCATCCGGCTTTGGATACAGCGCAACCTGGCACTCGTTGGCCTTGAGCTTCTGCAGGCGCACGTTGTTGTCGGTGGCGATGGCCAGGATCAACGAGTCAGCCGGCGGCTTGCCACGGAAGTAGTCCGGGTTGGCCTTGAAGCGAACCTGGGCGTCCTTGGCGTAACGCTGGAAAACGAACGGGCCGGTGCCGACCGGTTTGTTGTTGAGTTCGCCGGTCTTGTTCGCCTTGAGCAGCTGGTCGGCGTACTCGGCAGGGTAAATCGAGGAGAACGCCATGGCGATGTCGGCCAGGAACGGCGCTTCGCGGCGGGTCAGGGTGAATTTGACCGTGTTGTCGTCAACTTTCTCGACGCTTTTCAGCAGTTCCTTGAAGCCCATGCTTTCAAAGTACGGGAAGCCCACGCTCGACAGTTTGTGCCACGGGTGATTCGGGTCCAGTTGACGCTGGAAGCTCCAGACCACGTCGTCGGCGTTCATGTCGCGGGTCGGCTTGAAGTATTCGGTGGTGTGAAACTTGACACCTTTGCGCAGGTGGAACGTGTAGGTCAGGCCGTCTTCGCTGATGTCCCAGGACTCGGCCAGTGCCGGAATCACTTCGGTGGTACCGGGCTTGAAGTCCGCCAGGCGGTTGAAGATGGTTTCGGCCACCGCATCGGCTGTGACTGCAGTCGTGTATTGAACCATGTCGAAGCCTTCCGGACTGGCTTCGGTGCAAACCACCAAGGGTTTGGCCGAGACGCCAACGGCAACACTCAGCAACGCGGCAGCGATGGCCGCACGTAGGGGAAGCATTTTCATCAAGAGCCCTCTGCAATCAGTTAAGGACAAAAGCCGAACGGTAGATTCGTCACTGAATCAGCCGTTCGGCGGGTGCATTACAGAACGTTGAACGGGATGGTGGTCACGAGACGGAACTCGTTGATGCTGCCGTCAGCCTGGTTTTCGCTGGCGCGATGCGTGGTGTAAGTCGCACGAATAGCGGTGGCTTTGAGCGGGCCGCTTTGTACGGCGTACGACGCACCGATACCGTATTCATAGTGGTGTTCGCCATCCTGGGCCTGGATGCCGTCGTAGCCTTTGTCTTTGACGCCGCCGTTGCCGTTGTAGTGAGTGCCGTCAATGCCCCAGCCGCGAGCCTGGTAGATGTTGAACTTCAGGCCTGGCACGCCGTATTCAGCCATGTTCAGGCCGTAGGCGATCTGGAAGGATTTCTCGTTCGGGCCGTTGAAGTCCGACAGCAGGGAGTTGGCCAGGTAGATGCCGTTGGTTTCGTGCAGGTAGTCGAAGTACTCGTTACCGTTCACTTCCTGGTAGGAGAAGGTCAGGGAGTGAGCCTGGTGAGTCAGGCCGAACGACAGGGAATAGGTGTCGTTGTCGATGTCGCCGATCAGGGCTTTACCTTCGTCCTGGGTTTTGTAGTAGTTCAGGCCGGTGGTCAGGCTCAGCACCGAGCTGTCGCCCAGTACGTGGGACGCGCCGACGTAGTACTGGTTCCAGATGTCTTCGGCCTGGGTTGCCCAGAGGCTGGTGGTCAGGCTGGCGAACGGCGTGTAGGTGATACCGCCGGTGTAGATGTGATCGGATTCAACGATGCCGTTGGCGTATTCGGTGCGGAATTTACGCTGGCTTTGTTCGGTACGCGGAGAGTTGCGGTCGAAGGTGCCGACGTCGAAGGTCAGGTTTTCCAACTCTTCGCTGTGCAGCGTCACACCTTCGAAGCTCGAAGGCAGTGGACGGTTACCGATGACGTCCACTTGCGGGCTGCTGAAGTTCTGGCGACCGGCCGTCAGCGTGGTGTTGGAGAAACGGGCCTTGACGTTGGCCAGGCCCAGTTTGCTCCACTGGTCTACGGCATCGCCACCTTCTTCGGTCAGCGTACGGTTATACCCCGCCTTTGGACGATCACCCGGTGCACCACCGAAGCGAGAGGCCAAGTCTTCGCGATCACGATTCAGGGCGATGGCATTGTAGGCCGCGACCTCGGTGCTGAAACCGACAGTACCTTCGGTAAAGCCCGAGTTGTACTTGATGATGGTGCCCTGGACCCAGTTGATACGGCGGTCTGTGTCGGTCAATACGCCACTTTTGTTGTACTGGAACTTGGCGCCGCGCTTCAGCTGCTCATTCGCATACCAGTTGCGCGTGGAACCGGTGACCGATTGCCCTTCAACAAAGCCGGTGGCTTCGCTTTGGGCGCTCTTTTCCTTGACGGTGACCGGTGTGAAAGCCTGACTCTGGGACTCAGCGTAGGCCGTGGCGGTAACGCTGCTGATGGCCAGGGCCAATAACGCGGTGCTGCTCAGTTTCATGGGTGAAGCTCCTTTCTTTCTTTTTTTATACCGGTCTTTTTTTGTGATCCGGCTATTGGTTTTGGAACTCATACAAGGCTTCGCAAACGTTTGCTGTCGGCCTGATCGGCAAATAACGGCAATACGCTTGCGTGAGGGCGGAATCCGCCCCCAGCGTTTTTTTGGCTAATCGGTTATTTGTCGATACTGACGCCCGAGAACACGTTGCGGCCGAAAGGACTTACCTTGAATCCTTCGACTTTGGCGCTTAACGGCTGGTTGACCGTCGAGTGAGCGACAGGCGTGATCGGCACTTGCTGCTTGAGCAACTGCTGAGCCTGTTTGTAAAGCACGGTGCGCTGGTCACGGTCGGTGACGACCTTGGCCTGCTTGATCAGCTTGTCGTAAGCCGGATCACACCATTGGGAGTAGTTGTTGCCGCCAATGGCGTCGCAGCTGTAAAGCGTGCCGAGCCAGTTGTCCGGGTCCCCATTGTCACCGGTCCAGCCAATCAGGCTGACGTCGTGCTCGCCATTCTTGGTGCGCTTGATGTACTCGCCCCATTCGTAGCTGACGATCTTCACTTTGAGACCGATCTTCGCCCAGTCTGCCTGGAGCATCTCGGCCATCAACTTGGCGTTGGGGTTGTAGGGACGCTGAACCGGCATCGCCCACAGGGTAATTTCGGTGCCTTCTTTCACGCCGGCAGCCTTGAGCAGTTCCTTGGCTTTTTCCGGGTTGTAGGCGGCGTCTTTAATGGTCTCGTCGTAGGACCATTGGGTCGGCGGCATGGCGTTTTGCGCCAGTTGACCGGCGCCTTGGTAAACGGCGTTGAGAATGCTTTGCTTGTTCACCGCCATGTCCAGCGCCTGGCGCACTTCGAGCTGGTCGAATGGCTTGTGGCGCACGTTGTAGGCGATGTAACCGAGGTTGAAGCCAGGCTTTTCGATGAGCTTGAGATTCGCGTCGTTCTTCAGCGCTTCGACATCGGCAGGACGTGGGTGCAGGGTGATCTGGCACTCGTTGGCCTTGAGTTTCTGCACCCGCACCGACGCGTCGGTGTTGATGGCGAAAATCAGGTTGTCGAGCTTGACCCGGCTCGGGTCCCAGTACTGCTTGTTGCCGCTGTAACGGATGTTGGAGTCTTTCTGGTAGCTCTTGAACACGAACGGCCCGGTGCCGATCGGCTTCTGGTTGATGTCGCTCGGCTTGCCTTCGGCCAGCAGCTTGTCGGCGTATTCGGCGGACAGGATGGCAGCGAAGCTCATGGCGATGTTCTGGATGAACGCGGCGTCCACGCTGTTGAGCGTCATGACCACGGTCAGCGGCCCGGTCTTTTCGACCTTGGCGATGTTCTTGTTCAGGCTCATCCCGTTGAAATAGGGGAACTCGGTTGGATAAGCCTTACGGAAAGGTTGCTGCGGATCGAGCATGCGATTGAAGGTGAACAGCACGTCATCGGCGTTGAAATCACGGCTCGGCGTGAAGTACTTGGTCGTATGAAATTTCACCCCTTCGCGCAGGTGAAAGGTGTACTTGAGGCCGTCTTCGGAAATATCCCAGCTCTTTGCCAGGCCTGGTACGACGTTGGTGGCGCCTTTTTCGAACTCTGCCAATCGGTTGTACAACGGCTCGGCGGCGTCGTTATCGGTCGCGGTCGTGTACTGCGCGGTGTCGAAGCCAGCCGGGCTGCCTTCGGAGCAGAACACCAGGCTGTTGTTGGCGGCCTGGCTGATGGAAGTGGCGGCCAGCAGGCCGGTGCCCAGCAATGCGGATAAAACCAAGGTATGGCGCATGACGCTCCCTTTTCTCTTTCGCTAAGTGTTTTCAATGCGCCGCTGTCCCGTCCGGGGACGTGGAGGCGTCACTGATCTCAAGCCATGATGTGCAGCAATAACCGAGAACCCACGCGTGCACTGGTCAGAACCCGACGGTAAGAGCCGCGAGTCTGGCAGTAAATGCGTAGAGTCCTAAAGACTCGTAGGAAAGGGCAACGCGTCCGACGCCGCAGCTGTAATGCTCAGCGGAATAGGATGTAGGTTGTTTCCTGCTTTCTCGGTAGAAAAAGCAACGGCGACGTCAAAAACGTCGCCGTTGCCAAATCTTATTTGCTGACGCTAACGCCGTAGAAGGAGTTCAAGCCGAATGGGCTGATCTTGAAATCCTGCACTTCGTTGCGCATGGGTTGGAACACCGTCGAGTGAGCGATAGGTGTCATTGGAACAGCGTCTTTGAGGACGTGTTGCGCCTGCTTGTACAGTTCGGTGCGCTTGCCCTGGTCGGTCGTGCGCTTGGCTTCTTTGACGATGCCGTCGAACTTCTTGTCGCACCACTTGGAGAAGTTGTTGCCTTGCAGCGAGTCGCAGCCGAACAGCACGTTCAGCCAGTTGTCCGGGTCACCGTTGTCGCCGCTCCAGCCAATCAGCATCGCGCCGTTTTCGCCGCCTTTGGAGCGCTTGATGTACTCGCCCCATTCGTAGCTCTGGATTTTGGCCTTGATACCGATCTTCGCCCAGTCTGCCTGGAGCATCTCGGCCATCAGCTTGGCGTTCGGATTGTACGGACGCTGCACCGGCATTGCCCATAGAACGATTTCGGTGCCTTCCTTCACACCGGCTTCCTTGAGCAGCTCCTTGGCTTTCTCAGGGTTGTACGGAGCATCCACGATGGTGGTGTCGTAAGACCACTGGGTCGGTGGCATGGCGTTGACGGCCTTTTGACCTGCACCCTGGTAAACCGAGTCGATGATCTGTTGTTTGTTGACGGCCATGTCCAGTGCCTGACGCACTTTCAGTTGGGCCATCGGGTTCGGCTTGTCGTCACCCTTGATCTTGTCCATCACGTTGTAGGCGATGTAACCCAGGTTGAAACCGGCCTGGTCAGGCACTTTCAGGGTTTTGTCTTCTTTCAGCGCCTTCAGGTCGGCCGGACGCGGGAACAGAGTGATCTGGCACTCGCCCTTTTTCAGCTTCTGGATACGCACCGACGGGTCGGTGGTGATGGCGAAGATCAGGTTGTCGATCTTGACGTCGTCAGGCTTCCAGTAGTCCTTGTTCCCGGTGTAGCGGATGTTGGAGTCTTTCTGGTAGCTCTTGAACACGAACGGACCAGTGCCGACCGGCTTCTGGTTGATGTCGGCGGCTTTGCCTTCCTTGAGCAGCTGGGCTGCGTACTCGGCGGACTGCACCGAGGCGAAGCTCATGGCCATGTTCTGGATGAACGCGGCATCTACTTCTTTGAGGGTGAACTTGACGGTGTGGTCGTCGACTTTATCGATCTTGGTGATGTTGGTGTCCATCCCCATGTCGGTGAAGTACGGGAATTCGGTCGGGTACGCCTTACGGAACGGATCATCCTTGTTAATCATGCGATTAAAGGTGAACAGCACGTCGTCGGCGTTGAACTCGCGAGTCGGCTTGAAGTACGGGGTAGTGTGGAACTTGACGCCTTCACGCAGGTGGAAGGTGTAAGTCAGGCCATCATCGGAGATGTCCCACTTGGTCGCCAGACCAGGAATAACGGCGGTGCCGCCGCGCTCGAACTGAGTCAGACGGTTGAACATGGTTTCGGCAGAGGCGTCGAAGTCGGTTCCGGTGGTGTACTGACCAGGATCAAAACCGGCCGGGCTCCCTTCGGAGCAGAACACCAGGTTAGTCGCCGCTTGGGCGAAAGGTGCGGCAGCTAACAAGCTGGCGCCGACTAAAAACGGAATGACCGCGTGTTTAAGCATGGTGGCCTCATGATTTGTTGTCATTTTTGAATTTGAGGACGACCTCGTGAGTCGTGCCTGCGGATACTTATGCAGGGGCCATACCCAATGCAAGATGTTGAATGGCCACAAGCCTTAAACAGTGGCACGAACGTACCTTAATGTCGCATATGTATAAATTGACGCGCATTTGACCGTTTGCGTGTATTTTTTTCGGTGCAAACCACGCACTGACGAAGGGCAACCGGGGCGCTGGGCGCACCCGGTTGGCGCGCGGTGTTACTTATTTATACCCACACCATAGAAGGGTGTGAGGCCGAACGGGCTGATCTTGAAGTCGGTGACTTCCTTGCGCAGCGGCTGGAACACCGTCGAGTTGGCGATTGGCGTGATAGGCACCTGTTGCTTAAGGATTTGTTGGGCCTGTTGATACAGTTTCACCCGCTGCTGTTTGTCCGTGGACACCTTGGCTTGCTGGACGAGTTTGTCGTAGGCCGGGTCGCACCACTTGGCGTAGTTGCTGCCCTTCACGGCCGCGCAGCTGTAGAGCACGCCGAGCCAGTTGTCGGGGTCGCCGTTGTCGCCGGTCCAGCCGTAGATCATCGCGTCGTGTTCACCGTTCTTGGCGCGCTTGATGTACTCGCCCCATTCATAGCTGACGATGTTGGCCTTGATGCCGACCTTCTCCCAATCCTGTTGGATCATCTGCGCCGACATCCGCGCATTGGGGTTGGAGGCACGCTGCACGGTCATGGCCCACAAATTAATGGTGGTACCGGGTGCAACCCCTGCTTCTTTCAGTAGCGCCCGGGCTTTTGTCGGGTCGTGGGGGGCATCCTTGATGCTCGGGTCATACGACCATTGCGCGGGTGGCAAGGCGTTTTGCGCCAGTTGCCCGGCACTCTGGTAGACAGCCTTGATGATCGCCGGTTTGTCGATCGCCATGTCCAGGGCCTGACGCACCTTGAGCTGGTCAAGCGGCGGGTGTGTCACGTTGTAGGCCAGGAAGCCGAGGTTGAACCCGGCCTGCTTGAGCACGCGCAGGTTCGGGTCTTTATCCATCACCTCGATGTCGGCCGGGCGCGGGTAACCGCTGACCTGGCACTCGCCGGCCTTGAGTTTCTGCAAGCGCACGGCGGCGTCCGGGGTGATCGAGAACACCAGGTTGTCGATTTTCACGTCCTCGGGTTTCCAGTACGCCTTGTTGGCGACGTAGCGGATCTGCGAGTCCTTTTGATAGCGCTTGAACACGAACGGGCCGGTGCCGACGGGTTTCTGGTTGATGTCGGCCGCTTTGCCTTCCTTTAACAATTGCGCGCCGTACTCGGCGGATTGCACTGAAGCAAAACTCATCGCCAGGTTCTGGATGAAGGCGGCGTCGATGTTGTTCAGGCTGAAGCGCACGGTGTGTTCGTCGATTTTGTCGACGCTCTTGATCGTTTTGTTCAGGTCCATGTCGGTGAAGTACGGGGACTCGGCGGGATAGGCCTTGCGGAACGCATTCTCCGGGTCGAGCAGGCGCTGGAAGGTGAACAGCACGTCGTCGGCGTTGAAGTCGCGGGTCGGGGTGAAATAGTCGGTGGTGTGGAATTTCACGCCGTCGCGCAGGTGGAAGGTGTAGGTGAGGCCGTCTTTTGATACGTCCCAGTTTGTCGCCAGCCCGGGTTCGACTTCGGTGCCGCCGCGTTTGAATTGGGTGAGGCGGTTGAAGACGGTTTCGGCCGAGGCGTCGAAGTCGGTGCCGCTGGTGTATTGGCTGGGGTCGAAGCCGGCGGGGCTGGCTTCGGAGCAGTAGACCAGGGTGGTGGCGGCTTGTGCGAATGGGGCGGTTGTTGCGAGGGCTAGGGCGAGCAGGAGTGGTTTGACGGTGGTTCTTTCCATGGAGTCCCCGGGGGTTTGGGTCGCTGTGTTTTCCTCAGGGTAGCGTCGTAGATGGGGTGGGCGGAAATATCCGTTTGTGAGGGGGACCCCTCTATCTCGGTATATTCAGGCTGGTTGCCTGTTGTGTGCACGTTCAAAATGTAGGAGCCGGCTTGCTGGCGATGGCGGCCTTATGGCCGACCATTTTCTTCCAGGTGTACATATCCATTCCTGCG
>NZ_AKJI01000007.1:0-76020 GCF_000282415.1 Pseudomonas sp. GM60 | reverse complement strand
GCCTCAAAGGTGCTACGAAATTGAATTCCACCGAGCCAACAACGCCGGCAATTCGGTCAGGCTGCGAATCTCGGCGTCCGGCGCTTTCTGCGCTTCCCACAATTTGCCCTGCGGGTTAAACCAGATCGCCCGCAACCCCGCCTGCTGCGCCCCGGCAATGTCATCACCCGGATGGTCGCCGATATGCACCGCCGTCGCGGCCGTTGCGCCGCCACGCTTCAGCGCCTCATGAAACAGGCGTGCGTCCGGTTTGGCGATGCCGATGTCTTCGGCGCACAGCGCAAACTTGAAGTAGTCGGCCAGCCCTAAACGGCGCACATCGGCATTGCCGTTGGTGACGACGCCGAGCGCATAGTGTTTGGCCAGCGTCTCCAGTGTCGGCTCGACTTCCGGGAAGATTTCCAGCTGATGCCGGGCATGCAAAAACACTTCAAAACTCTGATCGGCCAGGTCTGACGCCTGATCATGGCCGTAACCGGCTTCTTCCAGTGCGTGGAAAAGCACCCGGCGACGCAAGGCGCTGATTCGATGCTTGAGGCCCGGTTCGCTGCCCAGAATGCGCTCGCGAATCCCCCACAAATGCTCCACCGGCACCGCGCCCAGATTCGGTGCATGTTCGGTCAGCCATTCACGCAATACGGCTTCGGCGCTGACGATGACCGGGGCGGTATCCCACAAGGTGTCGTCGAGGTCGAAGGTGATCAATTGGATCGTCATGAATCATCGCCCTTAATGCGTTTGGCCCGTGGATGGGCGCTGTCGTAAACCGTCGCCAGATGCTGGAAGTCCAGGTGGGTGTAGATCTGGGTGGTCTTGATGTCCGAGTGGCCGAGCAATTCCTGCACCGCGCGCAGGTCCTGCGAGGATTCCAGCAGGTGGCTGGCGAAGGAGTGTCGCAACATGTGCGGATGCAGGTTTTGCCCCAGTTCACGCTCACCGGCGGCCTTGACCCGCACCTGAATCGCCCGAGGGCCGAGGCGCCGGCCTTGCTGGCTGACAAACACGGCGTCATCCGCCGGGTTGGTCATGGCGCGCAATGGCAGCCACAACTCCAGGGCTTCGCGGGCCTTTTGGCCGACCGGCAACAGGCGCGTCTTGCTGCCTTTACCGAGCACCTGGACCATGCCGTCGGCCAGGTCCAGTTGATCGAGATTGAGCCCGGTCAGTTCCGAAAGCCGCAAGCCCGAGGAATAGAACAGCTCCAGGATCGCTTGATCCCGACGCGCCAGAAAATCATCCTCCACCGCACCTTCAAGCAGTTGCAGGGCTCGGTCGGTGTCGAGGGTTTTCGGCAGTCGCCGCTCGCCTTTCGGCGGTGCCAGGCCATTGGCCGGGTCGTGATCGCAGAGACCTTCGCGGTTCAGATAATGATAGAGCCCACGCACGGCCGAGAGCAGGCGCGCCAGGCTGCGCGACGATTGACCCTGGGAATGCAGGCGGGCGATCAGGCTGCGCAGGCGCTGGATATCCAGCGCGGCCCAGCTGCCGATGTTCTGTTTGACACAGAAGCCCAACACTTTGTCGAGGTCGCGGCGGTAGGCGTACAGCGTATGGGGCGACACCTGCCGCTCACTGCGCAGGTGTTCGCAGTAAGCGTCCAGTTGCCGTTCCACGATCAGCGTACCGAGCGCAGAGAGCTGTTGACCCGTGGCAGCACGCGGCCCATGACTTCGGCGATGTAGCTGAGGAACAGCGTGCCGACCGAGCTTTTGTAGTGCTGCGGATCACGGCTGGCGATGGCCAGGACGCCGAGAATGCCTTGATGGCTGATGGCGACGACAGCGGTCGAGCCGATCTGCTTGCGCTGCTCTTCGCCGAACAGGAAGTCCAGTTCATGCTCGCGCAGGCTGCCGCTGACGCTTTTGTCTTCCGAAAGCAAACCGCCAATGGCCGTTTGCGCGTCGGCGTGGGTCACCCAGCGGCCAACCGGCATCGGGTTATCGCCCAGCAGGATCAGGCTGACAAAAGGCACCTGAAAGTCCTGACGCAGACTGTCTTCGACGCTGATCACCACATCTTCCAGGCTGGTGGCGTCCATCAGCGCGAGGATCAGGCGGCGGGTCTTGTCGAAGAGACGGTCGTTGTCGCGGGCCACGTCCATCAAGTGCGACAGGCGATGGCGCAACTCGATATTGCGGTCGCGCAGGATGGTCATCTGGCGCTCGACCAGCGAAATGGTGTCGCCTCGCTGGTGCGGAATGCGCAGGGCCGGGAGCAGTTCTTCGTGCTCGACGAAGAAATCCGGATGAGCCTCCAGGTACGCGGCAATCGCCGCCGCCTCAAGGCTTTCGGAAGGGGATTCGTCGGGCTGTAGGGCGGGAACCTGGGGCTTGTCGGTCATGGGTTTGACTCACTCAAAGACGTACTTGTCCTTCATAAACACGGACTGCCGGGCCGGTCATCAACACCGGTTGGCCAGGGCCTGCCCATTCAATGGACAGACGCCCGCCGGGCAGGTCGATCAATAGCGGCGAATCCATCCACCCCTGGCTGATCGCGGCCACTGCAGCAGCGCAGGCGCCGGTGCCGCAGGCCTGGGTTTCCCCGGCGCCACGTTCCCAGACGCGCAGCTGCGCGCGGTTCCGGTCGATGACCTGGAGAAAACCGACATTGACCCGCGCCGGGAAGCGCGGGTGATGTTCGATTTTCGGCCCCAGTTCATGCACCGGTGCGTTGTTGATATCGATGACCCGCAGCACGGCGTGCGGATTGCCCATCGACACAGCGGCGAGTTCCACCGTGGTGCCGTCGACGTCGAGCGAGTAGCTCGGCGCCTGACTGTCGGCAACGAACGGAATGTCGGCCGGCACCAGGCGCGGTGCGCCCATGTCGACGCTGATCTGGCCGTCACTGCGGATATCCAGCTCGATAATGCCACTTTTGGTTTCGACGCGAATCTGCCGTTTTGCGGTCAGGCGCTTGTCGAGTACGAAGCGGGCGAAACAGCGCGCACCGTTGCCGCACTGTTCCACTTCGGAACCGTCGGAGTTGAAGATCCGATAGCGGAAATCCACGTCCGGGTTACTCGGCGCTTCGACGATCAGCAACTGGTCGAAACCGATGCCGGTGTGCCGATCGCCCCATTGCTTGGCATGCTTGGGCAGGATGTGCGCGTGCTGGCTGACCAGGTCGAGGACCATGAAGTCATTGCCCAGGCCGTGCATCTTGGTAAAACGCAGCAGCATGGTTTTACTCCGGCAGCAGGCTTTCGCCAGCAAACAACTCGGCTACCGTCTCACGGCGACGCACTTCAAATGCCTGATCACCGTCCACCAACACTTCGGCGGCGCGGCCGCGGGTGTTGTAGTTGGAACTCATGACAAACCCGTAGGCGCCGGCCGAATGCACAGCCAGCAGGTCGCCTTCTTCGAGGGCCAGCTGACGATCCTTGGCCAGGAAGTCGCCGGTCTCGCAGATCGGCCCGACGATGTCGTAGGCACGAGCGGCGGTGGCGCGAGGGCGCACGGCGGTGACGTCCATCCAGGCCTGGTACAGCGCCGGGCGGATCAGGTCGTTCATGGCCGCGTCGACGATGGCAAAGTCTTTGTGTTCGGTGTGCTTGAGGTATTCGACCTGAGTCAGCAGCACGCCGGCGTTGGCGACGATGAAGCGGCCCGGCTCGAACACCAGCGCCAGGTCACGACCGTCGAGACGCTCGCGCACGGCTTTGATGTAGTCGGCAGCCAATGGCGGCTCTTCATCGCGATAACGCACGCCCAAGCCACCACCGAGATCGATGTGGCGCAGGTAGATGCCGCAATCGCCGAGGCGGTCGACCAGGCCCAGCAGGCGGTCGAGGGCGTCGATGAACGGCGGCAGGGTGGTCAGTTGCGAACCGATGTGGCAATCGACGCCGACCACTTCCAGGTTCGGCAGCTGCGCGGCACGCACGTACACGTCTTCGGCGTCGGCAATGGCGATGCCGAACTTGTTCTCTTTGAGACCGGTGGAAATGTACGGGTGCGTGCCGGCATCGACGTCCGGGTTCACACGCAGCGAGATCGGTGCGCGAACGCCCAGCTCGGCGGCGACGATTTGCAGGCGTTCCAGCTCATCGGTGGACTCGACGTTGAAGCAGTGCACGCCGACTTCCAGGGCGCGACGCATGTCGTCACGGGTCTTGCCGACACCGGAGAACACGATCTTGTCGGCGCTGCCGCCGGCGGCCAGTACGCGTTCCAGCTCGCCACGGGAGACGATGTCAAAACCGGCGCCCAATCGCGCCAGGACATTCAGCACACCCAGGTTGGAGTTGGCCTTGACCGCGAAGCAGACCAGGTGCGGCATGCCGGCCAGTGCATCGGCATACGCCAGGTACTGGGCTTCGATGTGGGCACGGGAGTAGACGTAAGTCGGGGTGCCAAAGCGTTCGGCGATGGTGGACAGGGCAACCCCTTCCGCGAACAGCTCGCCGTCACGGTAGTTAAAAGCGTCCATGGCGTTCCCTTATTGGTAGACGTCGTGCTTGTGTGCTTTCGACGGCTGCTTTTGCGAGGACTTGGCCTGCTCGGCAGGGTCCTGGGAGTCGTCAGGCAGGTACAGCGGGCCTTTTTGACCACAGGCCGACAATAAACAAGCGACCGCGACGAGCGCAGCAAAGGAAGAGATCAGGCGCTTCATGGCGAAATCCTTGAAAATGCGTTAATTGCGCCGGAGTATACCGGCCACCCGGCAGCTTGCCTATGCGACCAGGGTCCCGTCCGGCGGGGCTTCGCATGAAGCCGGCTAGCAAGGTGCAATCCCTGTGGGAGCGAGCCTGCTCGCGATGGCGGTGTGTCAGGTGACGATGATGTTGAATGTGCCGGCCTCTTCGCGAGCAGGCTCGCTCCCACAGGTGTACCTAAATCGGCCCTTGGTCGTTATCCTTTGCAATCACCGGGGCTCGCCCGTATCTTGCGGCGCTTGAGCCTGATCAGACACTTTTTGAGGTTGCCGTAATGAGTTTGTCCGAAGCGCGTTTCCACGATCTGGTCGATGCCACCCAGCAAACCCTGGAGGACATCTTTGACGACAGCGACCTGGATATCGATCTGGAGAGCTCGGCCGGTGTGCTCACCGTCAAGTTCGAAAACGGCACTCAGTTGATCTTCAGCCGCCAGGAACCCCTGCGTCAGCTGTGGCTGGCGGCGGTGTCGGGTGGCTTCCACTTCGACTACGACGAAGAGAGCGAGCGCTGGATGTGCGACAAGAGCGAAGAGCAGCTCGGCGAGATGCTTGAGCGCATCGTCCAGCAACAGGCCGGTGCTGAATTCGATTTCGAAGGTCTGTGAGATCGTGACCCAGCCGGCCCCTGTTCGACCGCCCAAGCCGCTTTACAGCAATGTCAGCCCGGCGGTGCCTTCGCCGTGCAGCGGTGTGTGTCGACTGGATGAGCAGAAGGTCTGCCTGGGGTGTTTTCGCCATGTCGAAGACATCCGCGAATGGCGCTCGGCCGATGATGAGCGCCGGCGCACGATTTGCGTCCAGGCCTCCCATCGCAAAGCCAACGCCGAGCCCTTGTAGGAGCGAGCCTGCTCGCGATGGTCGTTAACGATGACGAGGGCTGTCTGGGTGAGCGCGGCGCGCTCACGTTCTTCGCGAGCAAGCTCGCTCCTACAAAATGTGGCCCTGCTTGTATATTTTTTGAGCTGTGATAGTGTCCAGAAACGCCTCAACCCATCGAGGCTCGTGAAAACCCCGCCTTTTTCTGGCGGGGTTTTGCTTTTTCTGTGCAGAAGAAAGGAGTCTGCCTCTATCATGACCGCACCTTCCATCACCCTTACTCGTCTGGACGTTCAACGTCTGGAACGCCTGATCGACAGCCTGGACGACACGCTGCCGGGCGTTATCGCGCTGCAAACCGAACTGGATCGCGCCGATACCGTGGTCGGTCACGATGAAGTGCCCGCCGATGTCGTGACCATGAATTCCAGAGTGCATTGCCGCGAAGAAAGCAGCGGCAAGGACTATCACCTGACGTTGGTGTACCCCAAGGATGCCAACGCGGACGAAGGCAAGATCTCCATTCTGGCGCCTGTCGGTAGCGCACTGCTGGGCCTGAAGGTTGGCCAGCACATCGATTGGCCCGCTCCGGGCGGCAAAACCCTCAAGCTGACCCTGCTTGAAGTCGAATCGCAGCCAGCCAATGGCGGCCCCTTCCCGGAATAACTTGCCTCAGACCAGCTCGAGCGCGTCATTCAATGCGCGCTCCAGATCGGCCTTGTAGCGCAGGTACAAATTGCTTGAGCTCTGACCATCACCGAGCAGACCCGACAGGTCCAGGTCGGTGATGTAGCAGCGATAGCGATCGGTTTCACGGCGCTGCTCGACGATTTCCCGGGCGACCACACTGAACAGTTGGTCGCCATGCTCCAGCTCTGAAAATTCCCGCTGATTGCAATACAACGTGACTTGCACCTTGCCCGGTGCGGCTTTGCCGACGATCGCCTGCACATCATAGAACGGCTTGTTGACCGGAGTTTGCGGCGCGAGTCGGGCTTCGACCCGGCGCGCTCGTCCGGGACCCGACGGCAGCAGTTGGTAATAGAGCGTGTCGAGGCTCAGTGGCTGGGCGGCGTCCATCGGCAGCAAGGCATCGCGTCGGTACTGGATCGATTGCAGGAAGCGTTGCAACGGCACCAGCAGGCTTTGTTCGTCGTGATAGGGCAAGCGCTGCTGCCACAAGGCATTGAATTCATCCAGCACGTACAGATCGGCCTGGTCATCCTGAATTCGGTAGAACACCTGAATGCACTCGGGCTGACCCATGGGCAGAATCAGTGCGAGGTCCTGATCTTCCAGCGCCATCGGGTCCAGGTGCAGCGGGCTGTAGCTCGCCAGCTCTTCGCCGAGGTAGTCGAACAGCGCCGGCAGGGTGGCGAGGGCGACGTGATTGACTTGCCCCGGCACCAATTCCAGCACGTGATAATGCTGCTGGACCTGAATCAGGTAGCGATGATTGAGTTTGCTCAGCAGCAGGTTCTGCGCGGTGTCGATCACTTCCTCGACCCGTTGCGCGATGAACTGCGCGCGGTTGTGGCAGAAGCAACGCACCCGCAACTTGGGTTGTTGTGGGCCGTTCGGCAGGTTGTTGAGGTAATCGCGCAGGCAGTCGAGCAGGGCGTGAGGGCCATCGAAGCGATTGACCGATACCTCGTTCCAGCTGTTGAGCGTGACCTGATCCAGGGTCAGCACCAGGTTCTCGCGGACCCCGGCGTAACTCAGCGAGTCAGTGCGCTCGGTGGTCATCAGAATGTTCAGGTCGCGGTGATGCTTGAGCGGATCGACGCCGACGTTCACCAGAATCAGCACTTCGCTCGGCACGCTGGCGCGCAGCAGCGGTTCTTCGGCGACTGTGGGCAGGGGCAGGGCGATGCTCTGTTGCAGGCTGCCGAGCAGGTTGAACAGTTCGAATTCGCTCAGGTCACTGTCGCCGGGATGCAGCGCCAGGCGCGTGCTGCTATCGATCACGCCGTTGCGATGGCACCAGGTCAGCAGTTCCAGTAGTTGGCGGCTGCGCTTGATCGGTGCGAAATGCTCCCACTCGAGGGCGGTCAGGCTGCCGTTGTACAAGCCCCACTGGGTTTGCCCCGATTCTTTTTTGTCTGGCGCATGCACCAACGTCAGGGTGTCTTCGGCCAGGTCCGGGGCGATGCCCGGATTGATGAACTCGACTTTGTCGGCCTTGCGCTCGAACGCTGCGTACAGACGTCGGCCCAGCACGTTGAGGTCGCGCTTGTTGATCAGGCTGACGGTCTGTTCGCTGCGGGCAAACTCCGTCAAAAAGCGGTAGCTGTAATTCAGTTCGTTGACCAACGCCCGGCGTTCGGAGCTGACCTGCCGGACTTTCCATTGGCTACGGCTATCAAGCAGCGCCAGTTGACGCTGATCCCAATGCCATTCGTGGGCCAGGCGTTCAAGCAACGAGCGCTGCCAACTCTGGGTGCGGCTGCCGCCGGTGAGTTTACGATTGACCTTCAGGTACAGCGCGCGCCGCACCAGCTCCAGGCGCTCCGATTCGCCACGGGCGGTGAGGTATTCCTCGATTCGCCGGTAAACCACGACGTACGGGTCCAGCTCATCGAGGTCGAGCTGGTTGGCGAACACCGCTTGCTTGAAACGCAGGCTCAGGCATTGAACCCTGGGGTGTTCGCTGGCGTAGACCTCAGTCAGCAACAGCTTGAGCACCGACTTGTAGGGTGACTCGATCCCTTTGAACAACTGCCAGAGCCCGGCACCGATGAACTCGCCGGGCGGGATGTACGCCAGATGCCCCAGGTCCAGGGTTTCGTCGGCACGGATGAAACGTTTGGACAGCAGCGTGTGGGTGTAGCGGTCGTACGCGGCCTCTTCGTACACCGGCACCAGCCACCAGATCGGCGTACGGCCAGCCAGCCAGATCGCCGTGCGGTAGAACTCGTCCAGCAGCAGGTAATGCTGGGTGGTGCCGCAGTCTTCCGAACTGAGTTGATTATCCCGCTCGCCGAGCACGAAGCGGGCCGGGTCGATCAGGAAAAAGTGCGCCTCGGCGCCCTGGCTCGCGGCCCAGGTTTCGAGCAACTGGCACTTTTTACGCAGCTCGTTGAGTTCGCTTTCGCTCAAGTCCGGTGCGTGACAGACCCACACGTCCATGTCGCTTTGATCGGCCTGCGCCAGGGTGCCGAGGCTGCCCATCAGGAACAGGCCGTGAATCGGTCGCGGTGGATTGCTGCCGTGGCGCGGCTTGTATGAAAACGAGCGGGTCAGGCGCTGGGCTTCGGCCAGGGCGTTGGCGTCAGGCTCGAAGTTCGACAGCCCGGCGGGCGTGCTTCCGGAAACGTAACCCGGCAACAGCGGATGATTGACATGGAAAAACAGCGGCAGCAGGGTCAGCACCCCTTGCTGGCGGGTCGACAGCCCTTCCATGGCCCGCGCCATGCGGCCCTCGTTGAGCTTCAGAAAACGTGCGCGCAACTGACCGAGAACCTTGCGGTCGATTCCCTCGTCCAGATCGGGGCGGATTTCATGGGTGCGGGTCATGTCAGCTCAAACCGGCTCGCAGGGCTCGGACGTGGAGGATCTCAGGATGAGGGGCAGTTTAGCGCCTCGGCCCCGGGATATTCAGGCTGATTTTGTTTTTTTGGCGTCAGATTTCTATCGTTGGGCGACAGTTCGTATCGAAGAGTGCCCGCGGAAATCCCGTAGCGGGGGTTTCCGTGGGCGATACGGTGGGTCAGGCTGTTTCCTGGACGCTCAGAATGGTGAGAACGGTTTGCACACTTTGCGCGGCATCACGACCCAGGCTGGTCAGATAACCGCCATCGGGTTGGTCGATCAGTTCTTTTTCGAACAGGCGTTGAGCGGCAGCTATGGCTTTCGGGGCAGCGGTCTGATGAATTTTCAAACCTTCCTGGGAACTGTCCAGGTTGAAGAGTGCGAGGATTTCCAGTTCGGCAACCAACTCAGGGGTAAGCGACATAAGGACTCCAGACTTTCTAGGAATTGGACAACAGCGCCCCTAAGGTGATCCCACTCGCGCGGCATGTCCAGTGCTCACGACAGGGTTTTTTCTCTTCGGGAAGCATTCCCCGGCAGCGGGGTGCGTACCAGTGTAGTCAGGGTTCAAAAGAACGATGCATTGATTACCTGTAGGAGCGAGGCTTGCCCGCGAATGCCTCACCGCGGTGTACCTGAGGAACCGCGTTTTCGTTCTTCGCGGGCAAGCCTCGCTCCTACATTGGAGCAATGTTTACTTCTTTTCCGGCGGCAATTCCGGCAAGGCACGCAGTGCCGCTTCGTACCATTCGGTGTTGAACGCGCGGTCTTCTTCGAGGATCGCGTCGATTTCTACCGCTAAAACGTGAGCCATCAGGTTGAGGATTTCCTCACGCTCGTAACCCACCAGAGTCAACTTGTTGAAGGTCGCCTTGGCGGCTGGCGGGTTGTCGCTCTCGATCTGGTTTTCGATCGCTTCGATCAGGGTGTTTTCGGTGAATTCTTCTTCGTCGCTATCGATGTCGGTTGGCTCGCTCATGGCAGGCTCCTCAAGTTAAGGCGGGCAGTTTACCTGCATTCAGCGCTGTGATGCTGCTGGCGAGAAACGCCCGGGCGTTCTATAAACAGGCACTGCCAACCCCGCACGGCCTGGAGGCTTCGTGATGCTCAAGCTTTATGGATTTTCCGTCAGTAACTACTACAACATGGTGAAACTGGCGCTGTTGGAGAAAGGACTGCCGTTCGAGGAAGTGCCGTTTTATGCGGGGCAGAGCCCTGAGGCGCTGGCCATCAGCCCGCGTGGCAAGGTGCCGGTGCTGCGCGTCGAGCAAGGGTTCGTCAACGAAACCTCGGTGATTCTCGAGTACATCGAGCAGAGCCAGAAAGGCACGCCGCTGCTGCCGAGCGATCCCTTCGAGCGCGCACAGGTCCTGGCGCTGGCCAAGGAAATCGAGCTGTACATCGAGCTGCCGGCTCGTGCCTGTTATGGCGAAGCATTTTTCGGCTCGCCTTTACCCGGCGCCATCAAGGACAAGACCAAAACCGAATTGCTGCTGGGTTTTGCCTCGCTTGAACGGCACGGCAAGTTTGCCCCTTATGTTGCAGGCGACAGCCTGAGCATTGCGGATTTGTACTTCCTGTACAGCGTGCCGCTGGCCTGTGCGGTGGGCCACAAGCTGTTTGGTGTTGACCTGTTGGCAGACATGCCAGCGGCCAAGGCATTGCTCGAGCGCCTGGAGCAGAACCCGAACGTGCAGCGGGTTGCGGCGGACAAGGATGCGGCGATGCCAGCGTTCCTGGCGATGGTGGCGTCCAAGAAATAAAGAAGTGGCGGCCATTGTGTGTCAGAAGATTCGCAATCTTTTGTCCCATATGGCCGTCGCCCTTGTCCGACGGGCCGTTCAGACATTTGCGTCTTACTCGGTAATAACAGGGTTCTTTCACGGCCCCGGGTATTGGTTACTTTGAGCATCGATCGTTTCCGATCAGGAAACTTCCACGGTCAAGGAGACCCGACGATGCTCAAACTGTATGGCTTTGCGGCCAGCAATTATTTCAACATGGTCAAACTGGCACTCCTGGAGAAAGGCGTGCCGTTTGAAACGGTTCCGTTTCATGGATGCCAGAACCCGGACATCCTGGCGGTCAGCCCACGCGGGAAAGTGCCGGTACTGGAAACCGAACAAGGGTTCTTGAGCGAAACGGACGCGATCCTCGATTTCATCGAAGAGACTCAACCGGGCATTTCACTGTTGCCGCAATCGCCATTTGAAAGGGCAGGCGTTCGAGCCATGGCCAAGGAGATCGAGTTGTATATCGAACTGCCGGCGCGAGTCTGTTATGTCGAGGTGTTCTTTGGTGGCAGGCCGACCCCCGAGGCGCTGAAGGCCAAATCCGAGCGAGACCTGATCAAGGGATTTGCCGCCCTGAAACACCGGGCGCGGTTTGCACCGTACGTGGCGGGTGAACAGTTCACCCTGGCCGATTTGTACTTTCTTTACAGCGTCGATCTGGCTGTTGACGTCGGAAAGCGTTTGTTCAACGTCGATTTCCTCGACGACATGCCCGGCGCCAAAGCGTTGCTGGAGCGCCTGGCGGATAACCCGAATGTACAAAAAGTCGCCGCTGACCGGCTGGCCGAAGCGCCTGCCTTTTTGCAGCGGGTGGGAGCCGTTGGGCGCGCGACAGCCTGAGCATAAAAAAGCTCGATGGCCGTTCAGCCATCGAGCTCAGGTGTTACAGAGACCGTTTAACGGCTGGCGAGCAGCGCCTGGCCGCGAGCCACCGCCTGCTTGACCTGCGCCGGAGCGGTCCCGCCAATGTGGTTGCGGGCGTTCACCGAACCTTCGAGGGTCAGCACGGCGAACACGTCCTGATCGATCTGGTCGCTGAACTTGCGCAGCTCTTCCAGGCTCATTTCCGCCAGGTCTTTACCGCTTTCCACGCCGTACTTCACGGCATGGCCAACGATTTCGTGGCAGTCACGGAATGGCAGGCCGCGACGCACCAGATAGTCGGCCAGGTCGGTGGCGGTGGAGAAACCGCGCAGCGCCGCTTCGCGCATCATCGCGTGCTTGGGTTTGATCGCCGGAATCATGTCGGCAAAGGCCCGCAGCGAGTCGCGCAGGGTGTCGGCGGCGTCGAACAGCGGTTCCTTGTCTTCCTGGTTGTCCTTGTTGTAGGCCAATGGCTGGCCTTTCATCAGGGTCAGCAGGCCCATCAGTGCGCCGAAGACGCGACCGGTCTTGCCGCGAACCAGCTCTGGCACGTCCGGGTTTTTCTTTTGCGGCATGATCGAGCTGCCGGTGCAGAAGCGGTCCGGCAGATCGATGAACTGGAACTGCGCGCTGGTCCACAGCACCAGCTCTTCGGAGAACCGCGACAAGTGCATCATCGCGATGCTCGCGGCCGAGCAGAACTCGATGGCGAAGTCACGATCGGATACGTTGTCCAGCGAGTTGCCGCCCACGGCATCGAAGCCCAGCAGTTGTGCGGTGTATTCGCGGTCGATCGGGTACGTGGTGCCCGCCAGCGCGGCACTGCCCAGCGGCATGCGGTTGGTGCGCTTGCGGCAGTCGACCAGGCGCTCGTAGTCGCGGCTGAGCATTTCGAACCAGGCCAGCATGTGGTGCCCGAAGGTCACCGGCTGCGCGGTTTGCAGGTGAGTGAAGCCCGGCATGATGCTGCCGGCTTCGCGCTCGGCCTGTTCCAGCAGGCCTTTTTGCAGGCGGGTGATTTCGCCCAGAATCAGATCGATCTCGTCACGCAGCCACAGGCGAATGTCGGTGGCGACCTGGTCGTTACGGCTGCGGCCGGTGTGCAGCTTTTTACCGGTCACGCCGATGCGGTCGGTCAGACGCGCCTCGATGTTCATGTGCACGTCTTCGAGGTCGATGCGCCAGTCGAACTGGCCGGCCTCGATTTCACCCTGGATGGTCTTCAGGCCATCGGTGATGCTGTCGCGCTCGGCATCGGTCAGCACGCCGACCTTGGCCAGCATGGTGGCGTGGGCGATCGAGCCCATGATGTCGTGGCGATACAGGCGCTGGTCGAAAGTGACGGAGGCGGTGAAGCGGGCGACGAAGGCGTCGACGGGTTCACTGAAGCGGCCGCCCCAGGACTGATTGGTCTTGTCAGTGCTCATGAATTCGCTCGTATCGGCTGAAGAAAGATGGCGTTGAAAGCTGCGGCGGATAATAACAGGGTTGCCAATCCTGTCGCTGACACTGGTCGACACGTTTTTTTCTCATGCGTCGACCCATACTCAAGGCAGGCATTGTGGAAATTGCGCAACGATATTTTTCAATTGAGCAATAACGTGCCGGCAACCGTCTACAGTTGGACAGTAGGATCAGCGCACTTCCTGGCGCTGCAGCGGACGATAAGAAGAGGGGGTGTTCATATTGTGTATCAGCAAACCCTACGGCGATGCCTCGCCAACCGCCAATTGCCCGGCAAATAAAAATTTAGCAGTCGGACGGGCGGCACTTTTTGGCCCTCGCGCTAGTCTTAGCGTGGATCGCGGTGACAGACGTCACTTCACCTGTCTACGCTATCCTTGTGCGAGACTCACGCAGGAATCCAGCGCAATATGAATGTCCTGATCGTTGATGACGAACCCCTTGCCCGCGAGCGCCTGAGCCGAATGGTCGGCGAACTCGAGGGATACAGTGTCCTGGAGCCGAGCGCCACGAACGGCGAAGAAGCGTTGGCACTGATCGACAGCCACAAACCGGATATCGTGCTGCTCGATATCCGCATGCCGGGCCTCGATGGCCTGCAAGTGGCTGCACGATTGTGCGAACGCGAAACCCCGCCCGCCGTGGTGTTTTGCACAGGTCCCGATGAATTTGCCGTGGAAGCCTTACAGGCCAGCGCCGTAGGCTATCTGGTGAAACCTGTGCGTACAGAACAATTGCATGATGCGTTGAAAAAAGCCGAACGCCCCAATCGCGTCCAGCTCGCGGCTTTGACCCGTCCCGCTGCCGAAACCGGCAGCGGCCCGCGCAGCCATATCAGCGCCCGTACCCGTAAAGGTATTGAACTGATCCCGTTGGGGCAGGTGGTCTACTTCATTGCGGATCACAAATACGTGACCTTGCGCCATGAAGGCGGCGAAGTGCTGCTGGATGAGCCGCTCAAGGCCCTTGAAGATGAATTCGGCGACCGTTTCGTGCGGATCCACCGCAACGCTCTGGTCGCCCGCGAACGCATCGAGCGCCTGCAACGCACGCCACTGGGGCATTTTCAGCTGTTCCTCAAAGGCCTGAACGGTGACGCCCTGATCGTCAGCCGACGCCATGTGGCCGGTGTGCGCAAAATGATGCAACAGCTTTAATTCGCCACCCGCAGGCGAATTTCTCACCCGATTGCCGGACGTCCGGGGCCAGGGAGGCCAGGCAATTCCTGATTCAAGTCAAAGCGGATTTGGTTGAGCTGTTATTATCTGCCGTATCTATTCAGTACGGATTGATCCATGTCCTCTCGCGAAATCCGCATCGCCACCCGCAAAAGTGCTCTCGCCCTGTGGCAGGCCGAATACGTCAAAGCCCGTCTGGAAGAGGCCCATCCGGGGCTGCTCGTGACGTTGGTGCCCATGGTCAGTCGCGGCGACAAGCTACTTGACTCGCCGCTGTCGAAAATCGGCGGCAAGGGCCTGTTCGTCAAGGAGCTGGAAACCGCGCTGCTGGAAAATGAAGCCGACATCGCCGTGCATTCCATGAAAGACGTGCCGATGGACTTCCCGGAAGGCCTTGGTCTGTTCTGCATCTGCGAGCGAGAAGACCCGCGCGATGCCTTCGTCTCCAATACCTATACCAGCCTGGACGAATTGCCGTCAGGCAGCATCGTCGGCACATCCAGCCTGCGCCGTCAGGCTCAGTTGCTGACCCGTCGCCCGGACCTGGAAATCCGCTTCCTGCGCGGTAACGTCAACACGCGCCTGGCCAAGCTCGATGCCGGCGAATACGACGCCATCATCCTCGCGGCGGCCGGCCTGATTCGACTGGGCTTCGAGGATCGCATCACCTCGGCGATCAGCGTCGATGACAGCCTGCCCGCCGGTGGCCAAGGTGCCGTAGGCATCGAATGCCGCTCCGCCGACCGCGAAATTCACGCCTTGCTCGCGCCGCTGCACCATCAGGACACGGCCACCCGTGTCACCGCCGAACGTGCCCTCAACAAACATCTGAATGGCGGTTGCCAGGTGCCGATCGCCTGCTACGCCGTGCTGGAAGGCGAGCAGATCTGGCTGCGTGGCCTGGTGGGCGATCCGAGCGGCGGTCTGCTGCTCAGCGCCGAAGCCCGTGCGCCGCGCGGCGATGCCGAAGCACTGGGTGTGCGAGTGGCCGAAGACCTTCTGAGCCAGGGTGCCAACGACATTCTGAAAGCGGTCTACGGTGAGGCAGGTCACGAGTGACGGGCTGGCGCCTGCTGCTGACGCGTCCGGCGGATGAGTCGGCGGCGCTGAGCGCTGTGTTGGCCGAAGCGGGGATTTTCAGCAGCAGTTTGCCGCTTTTGGAAATTGCACCGATTCCGGCCTCTGCCACAATGCGCCAGGTGATTCAGGATCTGGATCGTTATTGCGCCGTGATCGTGGTCAGCAAGCCCGCCGCCAGAATCGCGGTGGACCTGGTCGACCAGTACTGGCCGCAAGCACCGCGCCTGAAGTGGTTCAGCGTGGGCGCGGCGACGGCGCAGATCCTTGATGAACACGGGTTGGACGTGAGTTTCCCGGCCGAAGGTGATGACAGCGAAGCCTTGCTGGAGCTTGCGTCGTTGCGCGAGGCTGTCGAGCAGCCTGATCCACGGGTGCTGATCCTGCGTGGGGAGGGGGGCCGCGAGTTGCTCGCAGAGCGTTTGCGCGAGCTTGGTGCTAGTGTCGACTATCTGGAGTTGTATCGCCGCAAGCTTCCACAGTATCCGCCGGCAACACTGCCAGGGCGGATCAAGGCGGAACGCTTGAACGGGCTGGTGGTCAGCAGTGGACAGGGTTTTGAGCATCTGTATCAATTGGCCGGCGATGCCTGGCCACAGTTGGCGCAGTTGCCGTTGTTTGTACCAAGCCCCAGGGTCGCCGAGCTGGCACGTGCCGCCGGGGCCCAAACAGTTGTGGATTGTCGTGGCGCGAGTGCCACGGCTTTGCTGACGGTGTTACGGGAGCATCCCGAACCCGTTCTCTAATGCAAAGGATGGATACGTGAGCGAAACAGCCTTGCCTAAAGATGACTCCCGGCCATTGATCGATGCGCCGGTAGATGCACCGGTAGAAAGTGCGCCACCTGCTGCAGAGCAGCGCCGAGGCAATGGGCTGGCAATCGTCGCGCTGTTGCTGGGCGCCGCCGGTGTGGCGGTGGGCGGTTGGGGTGTCTGGCAGGTGCGTCACCTGCAAGCCAATACGCAGGAGCAGTTGAGTCAGGTGCAGGCGTTGAACGATCAGGCGCAAAGCCTGAAGCTCAACGAACAGCGCCTTAGCGCACGCCTTGAGCAAATGCCTGCCGCCGAAGAGCTCGACGCCCGCAGCCGCCTGGTGATTCAACTGCAAGGCGATCAGCAGCGTTTGAATCAACGTCTGGAAACCGTCCTCGGCGCCAGCCGCAAGGACTGGCGCCTGGCTGAGGCCGAACACTTGCTGCGCCTGGCCAGCCTGCGGCTTTCGGCGTTGCAGGACATCAACAGCGCTCAGGCCCTGGTGCAGGGCGCCGACGAAATTCTTCGCGAACAGAACGATCCGGGTTCCTTTGCCGCTCGCGAGCAAGTGGCGAAAACCCTGGTCGCCTTGCGCAGTACCGAACAGCCGGATCGCACCGGCCTGTTCCTGCGACTGGGTGCGCTGCGCGATCAGGTGGTCAGCCTCACCGAGCTGGCTCCCGAGTACAAGGACCGGGGTGATTCGCTGCTGGGCCTGACCGCCGATGGCGACGGCGCCAGTCGTTGGGCGCAGTGGTGGGATCAGATCTCGCGTTACATCCGTATCGATTTCAATGCCGATAAAAATGTCCGTCCGCTGCTGGCAGGGCAAAGCCTGAGCCAGGTGCGCCTGGCCTTGAGCCTGGCGCTGGAGCAGGCGCAGTGGGCGGCGCTCAATGGTCAGGCTGCGGTCTACACCCAGGCGCTGGCCGAGGCGCGGGACGTGCTCAAGGGTAATTTCAACCCGGACAACCCGCAGAGCAAAGTGATGCTCGAACAGGTTGGCGAACTGAGCAAGCAGCCGGTCACCGTGGTCACGCCGGACCTGACCGGCACGCTGAGCGCGGTTCAGGGCTATCTCGAGCGACGTAATGTCAACGCCGAGGACTCGATCAAACCCATGGCCAAACCTGCCGCAAGCACCGTGCAGGAGGCCACGCCATGAAACGCCTCTATGTGATCGTGTTTCTGGCCATCGCCGTTGCCGCCGCGCTGGGACTGGCGATTGCCGAGCATGCCGGCTACGTGCTGATCGCCTACAAGAGCTTCCGTTTCGAATCGAGCCTGTGGGCCACCTTGGCGCTGGTGGCGGTGCTGTGGCTGGTGTTCTGGGGCATCAAGGCGTTGATCGAATTGGTGACGACCTCCAGCGGCGTGGTCAACCCATGGTCGCGGCGCAATCGCAGTCGTCGGGTGCAAGTGGCGATCGAGCACGGTCAGTTGGATTTGGCTGAGGGTCGCTGGGCCAGCGCGAAGCGTCATCTGCATCGCGCCGCCGAAGCCGAGCGCCAGCCGCTGCTTTACTACCTCGGCGCTGCCCGCGCGGCGAACGAACAAGGTCATTACGAAGAAAGCGACAACCTGCTGGAGCGCGCACTGGAGCGACAGCCTCAGGCCGAGTTGGCGATTGCCCTGAGTCACGCCCAATTGCAGACCGACCGTGGCGACACCGACGGCGCCCTGTCGACGTTGCAGGCGATGCATGAGCGTCACCCTCACAACGTACAGACCTTGCGCCAGTTGCAACGCTTGCATCAGCAGCGTGGCGACTGGTCGGCGGTGATTCGCCTGCTGCCGGAGCTGCGCAAGGACAAGGTCCTGCCGGCGGCCGAGCTGGCCGAACTTGAGCGCCGGGCCTGGGGCGAAAACCTGTCCCTGGCTGCGCGTCAGGAAGAAGACGGGACGGTGGGTTTGCAATCGCTCAACCGCGCCTGGCAACAACTCACCTCGGCTCAGCGCCAGGAACCGCAACTGGTATTGGCGTATGCCGAGCAACTTCGGCAACTGGGCGCGCAGGTTGAGGCCGAAGAGGTCCTGCGAACGGCGCTCAAGCGCAACTACGACAGCCATCTGGCACGCCTTTACGGGCTGGTTCGCGGCAGTGACTCTGCGCGTCAATTGCAGACCGCCGAGGGCTGGCTCAAGGATCATCCGGCTGACCCGAGCCTGTTGCTGACCCTTGGTCGTCTGTGTCTGCAAAACAGTTTGTGGGGCAAGGCCCGGGACTATCTGGAAAGCAGCCTGCGCGTGCAGCGCAACCCGGAAGCCTGTGCCGAGCTGGCTCGGCTGCTGGCGCAATTGGGCGACACCGAGCGCAGCAACCAGCTGTTTCAGGAAGGCCTTGGCCTGCTGGACGAACGCTTGCTGGCCGCGCCGCTACCGGCGCCGGTTCATGCCTGATTGTGTGGCGAGGGGGCAAACTCCCTCGCCACGCAGTAGGTTTTGCAGCGACGTTTTCTTACATTCGTAGAGCCTCGACGGCAGAGTCCTACAGAGGACTACACCTGATCCTCTCGCTTCTGTCGGGAATTCCCTACACTTCTGCTGAAGTGTCCTTGCTGGCTTGCCTTGAAAGGCTGGCGCGCTTTCCTCTACCGTAACCACTTGTCTCTACTGGTACGGAAAAGCCATGTCGTTGGCCTGCTCACGCTCCTTGTTTTTCATGGTTTTCATTGCCGGCGCGCTGGCGTTGGGCGTTTCCTACTACCTGGAATATGCAGTCGGCCTCAAGCCCTGCGGGCTGTGCCTTTTACAGCGGTTTTGCCTGACGATTCTCACGGGGGCCTGCCTGATGGCTGCGGTTCATGGCCCCGGTCGCGTCGGCTCGTTCCTGTATTGGCTGCTCGGTCTGTTGTGCAGCCTGGCGGGTACGGTGACGGCGTGGCGTCAGGTGTTGTTGCAAGGCGATCCGGTGCAACAGCTGTCAGTATGCTCGCTCAGTCTGGCGGACCCGTTCGCAAGCACCCCCTTGGTTTATGTGGTGCAGCAGATGTTCAAAGGTGCGGCCGAATGCGCACAGATTTCCTGGACGCTGTTCGACTTGAGCCTGCCCGAGTGGAGTCTGCTCTTCTTCATCGCCATGACGATCCTGAGTGTTTACCAGTTGCTGCGCGTGGTCTGGATCGCTTGTCAGCGACCGTTCAGCGGCACGTCGTCGCACCGGGCGCTGGCCGGCGATTAAACACTTGTATGAACTTTATCTGCTGCGTACCTTGAAGCCACAGTCGCGCGGGCATAATCTGGCCCGCACGTGTCATTGGAATTATGTTGCTCGAATGACGCTCTGCCTGGCCGATTCTTGATCTTCAAGTGTGCGACAGGTGTAGAGCAGCATGACCCACAAGGGAAGAGAGACCGCCATGCTCGAAAGTTGTCAGAATGCTCAGGAACGCTGGGGTGGAGTGCATCTGCTGATCGATCGCTGGTTGCAGGAACGTCACGAACTGGTTCGGGCCTATGATGATCTCGGCGCCAAGCCTGAGGCGCTGGGTGAGAACCGCAAGCCATTGCAGGAATTCTGCGGCGTGCTGGTCGATTACGTGTCTGCCGGGCACTTCGAGATCTACGAACAGCTGACGGGGGAGGCCAAGGCTTTCAACGACAAGCGTGGTCTGGAACTCGCCGAGACCATCTACCCACGCATCGACGTCATCACCGAGAAGCTGCTCGCGTTCAACGACCTGTGTGACGCAGGCAAATGCGTCGCAGAGAAATTCAAAGAGCTGGGTGGCCTGTTGCACGAACGCTTCGAACTGGAAGACTGCCTGATCGAAGTGCTGCACACCGCTCACAAGGAAGTGGATTCGGTTCAGGCCTGACCCCCTTCCTGCCACACCTCAAAACGGTGCGCTTTGCGCGCCGTTTTTCGTTTCCGCTGTTTAGCTGGTGGCGCCACGCAATTCGACTTCGAATACCAGCGGCGTGAACGGCTCGATCAAGTCGCCGGCACCGTCGGCGCCATAGGCTTGGGCCGATGGAATCACCAATCGCCACTTCGCACCGACCGGCATGTTTTGCAGCGCGCTGCGCCATCCGCTGATCACGCTGTCGAGACTGAACCATTGCGGTTGGGTGTTCTGATCGAACACGGTGCCGTCGGGAAGACGACCGACGTACAGCACCTGAACCTTGCCATTCGGACCGGCTTTCGCGCCGGTGCCGGGTGTCAGCTCCGTCAGCAATATTCCATCGGCCAGTTCGCGAACGCCGGGCCTGGTTTTTTCTTCGGCGAGAAATCGGTGCTCTTTTTCGAGAGAGGCTTCGCTCTGTGGCGGGGTCGGCTGCAAGGCTGCCTGCGCTTCGTGCTCGGTCAGAATCTGTTCGATCTGCTCATCTTTCAGGGCCAGGGGTTTGCCTTGATAGGCTTGCTGCAAACCTTCGATCAGCGCCTGCAGTTGCAGGTCGGGAACCTCCAGGCGCAAGCGTTCGCCGAGGCTCGCGCCCAGGCTGTAAGCGAGATCGTGAGCTTCATTTTCCTGGGTTTTTTCGGCGGCTTGAGCGATGGAAAAAAACACGCACAGCGATAAAAAAAGGTAGCGCGACATGGGCACTCTCCGACCTGAGATGCGGCAGATTATGCCAGTGTGAATGCGTTCGACAGTGAACTTGTTTTGCGTAAGCGCAGAAGATTTTCGATCCGTTGCAACGCGACGCTTTCGATACTGTCAACATGCCCTAGCGGCGGTAGCAGCAGAGGTCTAGTATGAGCCGCACCCACGTCAGCCAGGAGGTAAACCATGTCGGCCACCAAGAAGCCTGTAAATACCCCGTTGCACTTACTCCAACAACTCTCGGGCAGCCTGCTCGAGCATCTGGAAACCGCTTGTTCCCAAGCCTTGGCTGATGCTGAAAAACTGCTCGCCAAACTGGAAAAACAGCGCGGAAAAGCACAAGAGAAATTGCACAAATCCCGCACCAAATTGCAGGACGCTGCGGCGGCCGGCAAAGCCAAGGCACAAGCCAAGGCGAAGGACGGCGTGCAGCAACTCGAAGACGTGCTCGATGCCCTCAAGGATCGTCAGTCCGACACCCGCGCCTACATTCTGCAACTCAAGCGCGATGCCCAGGAAAGCCTGAAACTGGCCCAGGGCGTCGGTCGTGTTCAAGAGGCTGTCGCCAAGGCGTTGTCCTTGCGTGCGGCCAAGCCTGCTGCGGCCCCTGCGAAGAAAGCCGCTGCCAAACCGGCTGCTGCAAAAGCACCGGCCAAACCTGCCGCCAAGGCACCTGTGAAAGCGGCGGCTAAACCTGCAACTAAACCTGCGGCGAAAAAACCAGTCGCTGCCAGCGCTGCTAAACCGGCTGCAAAACCAGCCGCTAAAACTGCTGCTGCCAAACCTGCTGCCAAGCCAGCCGCTGCCAAAACAGCTGCCGCAAAACCGGCTGCAAAAACCACTGCTGCCAAACCGGCCGTAGCGAAAACTGCAGCGGCCAAACCCGCCGCAAAACCGGCAGTTAAAACGGCTGCAAAACCAGCCGCCAAACCTGCCGCTGCGAAGCCTGCTGCCAAGCCAGTCGCCGCTAAAACCGCTGCCAAGCCAGCGGCAAAACCAGCGGCTAAAACTGCTGCTGCCAAACCGGCCGCTACCAGGACTGCTGCTGCAAAACCTGCGACTGCAAAACCTGCCGCCGCTGCCAAGCCAGCCACCGCGGCAAAACCTGCCGCAGCGAAACCAGCAGCCAAACCTGCCGCTGCCAAGCCGGCTGCAAAACCAGCAGCCAAGCCAGCAGCCAAACCAGCCGTGAAAAAACCGGCCGCTGTTGCCAAGCCGACCCCGGTAATTGCTGCCAAGCCAGCGACTCCGGCGCCATCCGCTTCGGCCGCGCCTGCACCAGCAGCCTCCACCTCGACAGTCACCACGGCGCCAACGCCTGTCGCACCGTCGAGCACCAGCTCCACCCCAACCAGCGCTTCCTAAGTGCCGGTTGCCGCGACGCGCAGCTGATGCAGCGCGTCGCGGTCCAGGTGGGCGGCACCCGCCGCCACACCCTCCAGCCAGGCCGATAAATCGGTCGCCTCACACTGCGGCCAATTCAACGCCGCTCGCTCCAGCCGCATCAGCAAATGCCGCTCGGCTTCCAGCTCCAGCGTTTTTACTTGTTCGCGTAACGCATTCAGTTCGGCGTCCTCAGTCGCGACGACTTTCCATCGCATGCGCAAGGCGCGCAGCGGTTGAACGACATCCGAGTCCCAAGGCTGCGCCACGTTGCGAAGCTGCTGCAGTCGTTGTTCGTTGCAGGCGACTCCCCGCTGGCCCAGCCACAACCCGCACAGCAACAGGCACACATTCACCCCCGTCGATTGCAGGGTCAGGCACGCGGCTTCAACGCCGGGACGGGCGTAAGTGCCAAGGGAAAAGCTCCACAGGTCAGAGGACATAGTGCTACTCGCGCCAGTTGCGAGCGAAGCTGGTAGACTCCGCCGCCATTATGATTCGACTTCAGAACCTGACTTTACAGCGTGGCCCGCAACGTCTGCTAGAAGACGCCGAGCTGACCCTGCACGCCGGCCACAAAGCCGGCCTCATCGGTGCCAACGGCGCCGGCAAATCGAGCCTGTTCGCCTTGATCCGGGGCGAACTGCACCCGGACTCGGGTGACTGCTTCCTGCCGGCCGACTGGCGCATCGCCCACATGCGCCAGGAGATCGAGACGCTCGAACGCCTGGCGGTCGACTACGTGCTCGATGGCGACCTGCGCCTGCGCGAGGTACAACGTGACCTCGCCGCGGCCGAAGCCGCCCATGACGGCACCGCTCTGGCCCGCCTGCACTCGGAACTCGACAGCGCCGACGGCTACACCGCCGATGCTCGTGCCCGCAAGCTGCTGGCCGGGCTTGGGTTCACCAATGAGCAGATGGATCGCCAGGTCGGCGATTTCTCCGGTGGCTGGCGGATGCGTCTGAACCTGGCGCAGGCATTGATGTGCCCCTCGGACTTGCTGCTGCTCGACGAACCGACCAACCACTTGGACCTCGACGCCATCATCTGGCTCGAAGAATGGCTGAAAAGCTATCCCGGCACCTTGCTGCTGATTTCCCACGACCGGGATTTTATCGACGCCGTGGTCGATCACGTGGCCCACGTCGACCAACGCAAGATCAC
This sequence comes from Pseudomonas sp. GM60, assembly GCF_000282415.1. NCBI lineage: Bacteria > Pseudomonadati > Pseudomonadota > Gammaproteobacteria > Pseudomonadales > Pseudomonadaceae > Pseudomonas > Pseudomonas sp. GM60. Next base: position 52,780 of record NZ_AKJI01000007.1, on the reverse strand, counting down.
CCTGTATCGCGGTGGTTACAGCGCTTTCGAACGTGCCCGCGCCGAACGTCTGGCCCAGCAACAGCAGGCCTACGAGAAGCAGCAGGCGCAACGTGCGCACATGGAAAGCTATATCGCCCGCTTCAAGGCCCAGGCCACCAAGGCCCGTCAGGCCCAGAGCCGGATCAAGGCGCTGGAGCGGATGGAAGAGTTATCCGCCGCCCACGTCGATTCGCCGTTCGACTTCGTCTTCCGCGAGTCGACGAAGATTTCCAGCCCGCTGATCGATCTGTCCGATGCCCGTCTGGGCTACGGCGACAAAGCCGTGCTGGAGAAGGTCAAGTTGCAACTGACCCCCGGCGCGCGCATCGGTTTGCTCGGCCCCAACGGCGCCGGTAAATCGACCCTGATCAAAAACCTCGCCGGTGAGCTTTCGCCGCTGGCCGGTCGGCTGACCCGTGGCGAGAACACCGTCGTCGGTTACTTCGCCCAACATCAGCTCGACTCCCTCGACTCGAAGGCCAGCCCGTTGCTGCACTTGCAGCGTCTGGCGCCAACCGAGCGTGAACAGACGTTGCGCGATTTCCTCGGTGGTTTCGACTTCCGCGGCGCGCGCATCGACGAGCCAGTGCTGAACTTCTCCGGTGGCGAGAAGGCACGTCTGGCCCTGGCGTTGATTGCCTGGGAGCGGCCGAACCTGTTGCTGCTCGACGAACCGACCAACCACCTGGACCTGGAAATGCGCCTGGCGCTGACCATGGCCCTGCAGGAATTCAGCGGTGCGGTACTGGTGGTCTCCCACGATCGTCATTTGCTCAAAAGCACCACCGACAATTTCTATCTGGTGGCGGACGGCAAGGTCGAGGAGTTTGATGGCGACCTGGAAGACTACGCCCGTTGGCTGGTCGACTACCGTCAGCGCAACGCCCCGGTCAGCTCCACGCCGGTCAATCCGGACAAGACTGACAAGAAGGCCCAGCGTCAGGCCGCCGCTGCGTTGCGTCAGCAACTGGCACCGCACAAGCGTGAGGCTGACAAGCTCGAAGCCGAGCTGGGCAAGCTCCACGAGAAGCTGGCGAAGATCGATACCAGCCTCGGCGACAGCGACATTTACGAGCCGGCGCGCAAGAACGACCTGCGTGATCTGCTGGCCGAGCAAGCCAAGCTGAAAGTGCGTGAAGCCGAACTGGAAGAAGCCTGGATGGAAGCCCTGGAATTGCTGGAAAGCATGCAGGCGGAGCTGGAGGCGCTGTCCTGATGGAGGCGTTCAAGCTGCCGCTGCCGGCGGTGTGGGTCGAGCCGATCTGGCTCGTCGTGCAAATCCTGCTGATTCTGTTGGCCGGTTACTTCACCCAGCGCTTTGTCGCGAAGTGCCTGACACGCCTGGGCGAGCGCTACCCGTTTCCGCCGCAGTTGCTGATGCCGCTGCGGGGCGGTCTGCGCTGGCTGATCATGGGCAGTGCGCTGATTTTCGTGCTGGAACGCCTCGGGGTGTCGGCGACGGTGCTCTGGACCGCGTTGTCCGGCTTCGTCGCGGTAGCGGCGGTGGCGTTTTTCGCCATGTGGAGCGTGCTCTCCAATCTGCTCTGCGCGATCCTGATTTTCACCGTCGGCCCGTTTCGCCTCGGCGATGTGGTCGAGTTGGTGGACACCACTGACAAGCCTGGCGTCAAAGGTCGGGTGGTGGCGATCAATCTGCTTTACACCACGTTGATCGAAGCTGAAGAGCTTGGGACCGGCAGTGCGATGGTTCAGGTGCCTAACAGCCTGTTCTTCCAGCGCTCGGTTCGACGCTGGCGTGGGACTGATGTGCTCCCTTCGAGCGGGTTCGAGAAGTAAGCCTTCCGTTGCCTGACATATCGTCTTCGCGAGCAAGCCCGCTCCCACATTAGACCGCGTCATTTCATAAGAACACGGTCAACTGTGCGAGCGGGCTTGCTCGCGAAGGGGCCCTTGAGTCTTAAAACGCTGGTCGGCGACCGCAACATCCTGCAAAAAATCGATGGTCATCGGCCCAAAGCCGCATTAGCTTAGACATCTGTTTACGAGTCTGAGTCGAGGTGTGCGATGGAGCTTCAAACATGGCTGGCGTTTTTTGCCGCCTGCTGGGTGATCAGCCTGTCCCCCGGTGCCGGCGCCATTGCGTCGATGTCCAGCGGTCTGCAATACGGTTTCTGGCGTGGTTACTGGAATGCCCTGGGCCTGCAATTGGGCCTGGCGGTGCAGATCGCGATTGTCGGCGCCGGTGTCGGCGCGATCCTCACGGCCTCGGCCAGCGCTTTTTATGCGATCAAATGGTTCGGCGTGGCGTACCTGGTTTATCTCGCGATCAAGCAATGGCGCGCACTGCCCAGCGACATGAGCGATGACGCGGCGGTGCGTCAGATCGGCAAACCGATGGCCCTGGTGTTCCGAGGTTTCCTGGTCAACATCAGCAACCCCAAGGCCCTGGTGTTCATGCTGGCGGTGTTGCCGCAGTTTATCGATCCGCATGCGCCATTACTGGTTCAATACCTGATCATCGGCGTAACCATGGTCTGCGTCGACCTGATCGTCATGGCCGGTTACACCGGGCTGGCGTCCAAAGTGCTGCGCATGTTGCGCACGCCCAAGCAGCAAAGACGCATGAACCGCACGTTTGCCGGGCTGTTCATTGGCGCTGCGGCGTTTATGGCGACGCTGCGCAAAGCGGCGGTGTAAAACCGCCAGGCACAAAAAAGGCGACCCTTGAGGTCGCCTTTTTCGTTCAAGGGATCAGCGCAAAATGACCGGCTCTGTATCCTCTGGCAGGTTATTGCTCAACGGCGCCTGCTCTTGCTGCTCATTCCCGCTGCCACCCAGTTGTTCGCTCAATTGACGAGCCACATCTTCCCCCAGGGACTTGGACACCTCACGTACCACCCGTGGGCGACTCTGTGAGATCTTCGCGTCCCGATGGTTCGTCAACTTGGTGTCCTGACCTTCGCCCATCGCCGTGAAGGCCGAGGTGATTTCGAAGGTTTTGGTGTCGATCAGGCTGAAATCCGCCACCAGGGTCAGTGCCAGCACCGAGGAATAGCTGTCGGTGTTGGGTATCTCGTTGACATCACTGTTGAAGTCTACGTCCGACAAGGTGCCGAACAGTACATAGTCGGCGCCCTCGAAGTTGCCGGCCTTGATCCGCTCGATCACGTCATAGATATCGCCTTTGGACTCGGCGGTGTGCGGCTTGCCTTGCACCAGCTGGAACATTCCGGAGCGCAGCATCTGGCCCTTGATGTCGCCGGTGAATTTGCGCAGCTCAGTTTGCTCGATGTAACTGGTTTTGGATTCGAACTCGTCGTAGCTCGAAGAACCGCTGGCGCTGTACTCACCCTCGCGGTAATTGTTCTTGGACGAAACGGTGTGGATGTACTGCTCCACGCGCTCCTCGTACGCCAGGTCGGTTACTGCGACTTTCGGGGCCGCCTGCACGCTGAACGTGCAAGCCAGGGCCATCATCCCAATCCATGCGCGCATTGATTAATGCTCCGTAGTTTTGCGGATCTCTTTTTCGTCCATCCACTCGGCCAGACCGCTTTCAACGTCGATCAATTGCAGGCTGAATTTGTAGAAGACGTCCTTGTATTCGCTGCTGCGCTTGACGATCGAGCTGATCGAACCTTCAAGGCGGTATTTGGCGGCGATCATGTTGCCGATCTTGGACACGGTGGCTTTCTTGTACAGACCGCTCTGGTTTTGCAGCTGGATCTGATCAACCTGGCTCTGCATATCGGTGTTGTCGCTGGAGAAGCGTGCCGTGCCCGATTTCATCAGTTGGGTCTTGATGGTGGTGGTGATTTCACGGGTGTCGATGTATTCGCTGGTCTTGTTCTTCACGTCGTAGACCTGGACCACCGGGCGTCCACGCAGAATGCCGGACTGGGCGAGAGAGCGGGTCATGGACTCGGCGATGATCTGCAGGTCGGTGGAGCTGAACTCGTTGGTGATGGTTTCCACAGCCTTGGTGTCGCCATAGCTGGTGTTCTTGCTGCCCAGGGTCGGTGGGTGGTTGCTGGCGCAACCACTGGCCAGGAGGGCGATAGCGGCAATCATCGAAAAGCGTACAAAACATGGGAATGCTCTCTGAAGCTGAACGAATAGGGTGTTAAGGCGTATTGATTTCCAGGCGGAAATCCACGGCCTTGGGGGTGGGCGCTATGGCCTGAATGTAGCGGGTCTGCTCGCCGTACATCATCTGGCTCTTCCAGGTTTCTTCTTCGGCAACCGGGAAGCCATCAGGGTCGAGCCAGGCAAAGCGGTAGTAGAAGGTCTTGTTGTCGGAGCTGGTGTTGCTCAGCTGTGCATTGACCGTAATGAAGCCGTTTTCCCGGGCGACACGCATGGCGTCGATCTCAATGTCCCTTAGCTTGCCCAAGGCCACGACCTTGCTGGCGGCTGTTGTGGCGCAACCGGCCAACAAGGCCAGGATGACGACAGCGATGAGTTTGAAGCGCATGGGAAGACTCCGTAATTAAAGTTGTTTGAAGCTGGCCACGGCTGTCGGGCTGGCGCTCGGGGTCGCGTGAACGGCCAGGCCGCTGGCGAAGACCTGGTTGCCCACGGCGCGCAGGCTGATGACTTGATAGCGCTGGTCAACGGTGATCTTGAGCACCGTCGTTCCAACCGCGACCTGGTGCTCGCCTTTCTTCAGGCGCAGGCGCACGACATGGGTGTTGTCCGGCAGGGTGCGCCACGTACGGGTATCGGCACCTTCGAACACGGTTGAAGTGAAACCGACTGCTATGCCCGCCAGCTGGCTGACTTGTTTGATCTTTTCCTGCGCCACGCCACGGGTAGCTGCACGAACAGTGGTGCGCACAATGATGCCCGGCATGTCGTCACGCAGTGCGCGGCGGGACATGGTGGTAATGCTGTTGAGTTGCGTCAGGGTGAGTTGCTGACCGTCCACGCCAATCTGGGTGAGCGGGGCGGTGGAGGTATCCGGCTTGATGACCGGGAAGGACAGCGGAGCGATCACCACGCCGGCGCTGATCGGCAGAGTCAGTGGCACGCGGATCGAACCCCGGGCCGGCGCCAGCCCGCTTTGCACGACGATCAGGATGTCGCTGTCTTCGTCCTCGGCACTTTTCTGGTCCAGATCCTTCAATGCCTGCTCCAGCAGCGGAGTGTTCGGGCGCAGTTCGGCTGCTGTGCGGTAACCCGGTGCGGCCAGGTTTTTTTCGCCCAGGGCTTCGTAGACGAAGCCGGCCAGGTAATGGCTGAAGGCACTCTGGTAGCTGTTTTTCAGCCCAACCACTTCAGGTGCGTCAAGGCTGGCGACGGGATAGCCATGCAAGTCTTTTAACTCGGTCTTGATGCCTTCCTTATCGGCTTCCTCTTCGCTCTTGAGGTATTCCTTGTCGCGCAGGTCGGCGATCACCGCTTCACGTTCGTGGGTTTTCTTGATCGCGATACGTGCGCCGTCGAAGTCGTTGACGGCCAGCAGATTCAGGGCCATTTGCGTGGTCAGCATGACTTTTTCGTAGTCGTAGCCTTCGTAGCGGCGGACCTTGTCGTTCACCAGGAAACTGCCGAACTGAGCGAGGTACTTGCCGGCATCGAGTTTGACCGACTCTTCCCATTGACCGACCACGACATCGGCGCTGCTCCAGGCGCTCTGGCTGCCGGACAGATCGCCCTTGGCGCGCAGCAGTTCACCCTTCTCGAAGTAGTAGAGGAGGTCCTTGTCGGCACCGAAGTTGTTCTTTTCCAGCAGGGTCAGCGCCGCATCGATATTGCCGGTAGCCAGCTGCAGGTTGGTTTGTGCGAGTTCCGAGTCGTAGTTGCGAAATACCGAACAGCCGGAGAGGAGCGTGACAGCGCTGAGCGCAATCACTGCAAGGGCGCGGGACGCCATAGGTACTTCTTCCCTGAATGGTAGGCAGCCGCGCTTGCTGGTCGGGCTTTTTGGACCTATCGGCGCAGACGGGCGTCCTGCCAATTCCTCATGAGCAGAGGAGCTTTGAGTGCCATATCGATCAATTGAAGGCTCGGCATTATAGACAGGGATAGTGGCGCGGTAATGGCTTTTTGATTGCTTTTAAACCGAAAGTGCCATCATCTGGAAAAAGCACCAATCGAGGTCTGCGACGGCGTTTCAGACAACAAAGCTTGAGCGAAACTCATTCGAAGTGAACAATGTGTTACTTCGTATTTCCAATTGAGATTCATTCATGACTGCCCCGTCCCGTTTCTTGGCCTGGCTGGTATTGCCGCTGTTTGCCTTGTGCAGTTCCAATCTGCTGGCCGACACCGTAGAAGGTGCGCCGCAAGCGCTGCATTTGCTTGATTACATCGGCGCCGATTACCCGGAGTCGGTCGAGGCCGGCAAAGTCATCAATGAGTCTGAATACCGCGAGCAGCTGGAATTCAGCAAGGTGCTGCAAGGCCTGATCGCTGCCCTGCCGGCCAAGCCGGAAAAAGCGGTGCTGGAGCAGGGTGTCAGCACACTGCGCAAATCCATCGCTGCGCGGCAGGACGGCTCGGACGTTTCCCGTCAGGCACGGCAGCTCGGTGCGAAGCTGGCGGTGGCCTATGAAGTCAGTCAGGCGCCGATCATTACACCGGACCCAACCCGTGGTGCGTCGATGTACACCCAGCATTGCTCGGTCTGTCATGGCGATGCGGGGGCCGGTGATGGCCCTGCCGGTGTCGGCCTGACGCCGCCGCCAGCCAATCTGCGCGATGCCGCGCGGTTGGACCGCCTGAGCCTGTACGCGATCTACAACACCTTGGGGATGGGTGTCGAAGGCACTGACATGCCGGCCTTCGCCGACCAACTGGACGATCGTCAGCGCTGGGACCTGGCGACCTACATCGCCGGTTTCAGTGCCGATCCGGCCGCAGCTGCATCTGAAAAGACCTACAACATCGCCGACCTGGCCCGTCAGACTCCGGCCGAAGTGCTGGCTGCCGAAGGCCCGCAAGCGGCAGCGACTTTCCGTGCGCAGCGTGCGCAACCGCCGCAGGTCAAGCGTGGCCCGGCGCAGTTGCTCGACTACACCGCTGCAACGCTGGACAAAAGTATCGCGGCCTATCGTGCCGGCGATCACGACCAAGCCTATGACCTGTCGGTGGCGGCGTACCTGGAAGGTTTCGAACTGGTCGAAAGCTCACTGGACAACGTCGACGCCAACGTGCGCAAGGACACCGAAAAATCGCTGATGGCGTACCGTCAGTCTTTGCAGGACGGTTTGCCGGTGGCACAGGCCCAAGAGCGTCTGGAGGCGGCCAAAGCCAAGTTGAAAGAGTCTGCCGGCCTGCTGGGCAGTGATGGCCTGAGTTGGTCCTTGAGTTACATCTCCGGTCTGCTGATTCTGCTGCGCGAAGGTCTGGAAGCGATTTTGGTGCTGGCGGCGATCCTTGCCTTCCTGCGCAACACCGGCCAGCAATCGGCGGTGCGCAGCGTCAACGTTGGTTGGGGCCTGGCGTTGCTGGCCGGTCTGGCGACCTGGGCACTGGCGGCGTACGTGATTGATGTCAGCGGCTCGCAGCGTGAATTGCTGGAAGGTGCGACAGCGCTGTTCGCCGCGGTCATGGTGCTCTGGCTCGGCGTGTGGATGCACGACCGTCGCCACGCGGCGGCCTGGCAGGATTACATCAAGAGCAGCCTGGTAGGCGGCGGTGGCCGTTTCGGTTTTGCGACACTGGCGTTTTTCTCGGTGTACCGCGAACTGTTCGAAGTGATTCTGTTCTACGAAACCCTGTGGTTGCAGGCGGGGCCGGCGGGGCATAACGCGGTGTTGGCGGGCGGGGCGACGGCGCTGGTGTTGTTGGTTGGCCTGGCGTGGGTGATCCTGCGGGGCTCGGCGAAACTGCCGCTGTCGCTGTTCTTCAGTATCAACGCCGGGTTGTTGTGCGCGTTGTCGGTGGTGTTTGCCGGTCATGGCGTGAAGGCGTTGCAGGAAGCCGGGATCTTCGGCACACGGCCGGTGCCGTTCTTTGACTTCGACTGGCTGGGCATTCACGCCGATGCGTATTCGCTGAGTGCGCAGGCGGTGGCGATCCTTGCGATCATTGTGTTGTATGGGCGTAGCTGGATGGCGGAGAAGCGGCGGGTGCCGGTTTCTTAAAAAGCATTCGCTGCGCTCACATTCGCGGGCAAGCCTCGCTCCTACAGGATTCGCGCGTTTTTTGTGGGCGCGTATAACCTGTAGGAGCGAGGCTTGCCCGCGAAGCTTTTAAAGGGGAAAAACTCTATGCGCGTGTGGATCGATGCCGACGCTTGCCCCCGGGCAGCGAAGGATCTGGTGGTGAAGTTCGCCCTCAAGCGTCAGTTCGAGGTGGTGCTGGTGGCCGGGCAGCCGCAGATCAAGCCGGGGCTGGCGCTGGTGAAGTTGATCGTGGTGCCGAGCGGGCCGGATGCGGCGGACGATTATCTGGTGGAACACGCGGTGCCTGGTGAGCTGGTGATCTGCAGCGATGTGCCGTTGGCGGACCGCTTGGTGAAGAAAGGTGTGGCGGCGCTGGACCCGCGAGGCAAGGAGTTCGACGCGCAGAACATGGGTGATCGGTTGGCGGTGCGCAACCTGTTCACCGACTTGCGTGAACAGGGGCAGGTGAGCGGCGGGCCGGCGCCGTTTGGCGAGCGCGAGAAGCAGGCGTTTGCCAATGCGCTGGACCGGATCCTCACGCGGCTGACCCGCAAATCCTGAACCCTGCTCTGAACCCCTGTGGGAGCGAGCCTGCTCGCGATAGGGCCGGCACATTCAACATTTATGTCGACGATTAGACCGTAATCGCGAGCAGGCTCGCTCCTACAGTTGGACGGTGTCAGGCGTCGTTTTCGTGGGTCAGTTCGAGCACGCGGTCGACCAGTTTGTTGATGCCGGACGCTGCTTCGCTGATCGATTGCGCCAGCATGTACGCCGGGGTGCTCACCAGCTTGCGTGCTTTGTCTTCAACGATGTCAGTCACTGCGCAATCCTTGTGAGTGGCGCCCATCTTGTTCATCGCGGCGGCGGTATCGGCGTCATTGCCGATGGTGCAGGTCACGCCCGGTCCATAAATCTTCGCGGCCAGCGCCGGCGAGATGCAGATCAGCCCGACCGGTTTGCCCGCTTCGGCAAACGCCTCGGTCAGGGCGAGAACATCGGGTTGCACGGTGCAGCCAGCGCCTTCGATGGCGAAGTTAGACAGGTTCTTCGCCGCACCAAAACCACCCGGCACGATCAGCGCATCGAACTCTTCGACGTCAGCTTCGCGAATATCCTTGATGTTGCCCCGGGCGATCCGCGCCGACTCCACCAGCACATTGCGCGACTCGGGCATTTCTTCGCCGGTCAGGTGGTTGATCACGTGCAACTGCGCGATGTTGGGGGCGAAGCACTGCACCTGCGCGCCGCGCTGATCCAGTCGCAGCAAGGTAATCACGCTTTCGTGGATCTCGGCGCCGTCGTAGACGCCACAGCCGGAAAGGATCACTGCAATTTTTTTGCTCATGGGCTTTTCTCCAGATTCATGGCGTTAAATGTCCACTAATTTGTCACTCGTTGCCATAGGTTCAATTCGCGGCTACACCTAGCATCTGTCCTCAAGATTCCGATCAGGGCGCGTCATGGACTTCATTCTGTATGCGGTGCCGTTCTTCTTTGTGCTGATTGCCGTCGAGCTGCTGGCCGACCGTTGGCGCGGGGTCAGCAACTATCGGGTGGCCGACGCGATCAACAGCATCAGCACCGGCGTGCTGTCGACCACCACGGGCCTGTTGACCAAGGGCGTGGGGCTGGTGACCTATGCCTTTGCGCTCAAGCATCTGGCACTGTTCGAACTCTCTGCCGACAGCGTCTGGGTCTGGGTGTTCGCCTTCGTTCTCTACGACTTCTGCTACTACTGGCTGCATCGCATGGGCCACGAACGCAACATCCTCTGGGCCGCACATTCGGTGCATCACCAGAGCGAGGACTACAACCTCTCCACGGCGTTGCGCCAGACCAGTACCGGTTTCCTGTTGAGCTGGATTTTCTACCTGCCGATGGCGGTACTCGGCGTGCCGCTGCTGGTGTTTGTCAGCGTCGCCGCGCTGAACCTGCTGTATCAATTCTGGGTGCACACCCGGCACATTCCCAAGCTCGGGTGGTTCGAGTGGTTCTTCGTCACGCCATCCAATCATCGGGCCCACCATGCACAGAACGCTCTCTACATGGATCGCAACTATGGCGGGGTGTTCATTATCTGGGACCGCCTGTTTGGCTCGTTCCAGGAAGAAGACGACAACGAACCGGTGATTTTCGGCGTGACCACGCCGCTGGCGAGCTGGAACCCGTTGTGGGCGAACGTGCAGTTTTACGCGCAGCTGTGGGATGACGCGCGACGGGCTGAAAGCACGTGGGACAAGCTGCGGATCTGGTTCATGCGCACCGGTTGGCGGCCAGCGGACGTGGCGGCGAAATACCCGATGAGCAAGCCGGACTTGAGCCAGTTCCGCAAATTCGAAGTGCCGCTGGACGGGCGTCAGCAGATTTATGTGCTGTTGCAGTTCTGCGTCTACATCGCGCTGGGCAGTTACTTGATGAACTTCGAGCCGCACCTGCCGACTGCTGCGCTGGTGCTCGGCTGGAGCGCCGTGGCGCTGGGATTGTTTACGTTGGGCGTGGCCCTGGAGAATCGCCCGTGGGCGTTGAAGCTGGAGCTGCTGCGGCTGGCGTCGAACGTGCCGCTGGTGTGGCTGGCGCCGCTGCTCGGGCTGTGGCCGGCCAGCGCGGTGGGCTGGGTCGGCCTGCTGAGTTACAGCCTGCTCAGCGGAATCGGTCTCTACTGTTGCAGAAACCGCTTCACTCGCTTGGCGTCTTGACCTCGGCGGCCTTGGCCTGTTCGGCTTTCAAGGCCTGCTCTTCGGCATAGACCTGCTTGGCCAGGCGCGCATTTTTCAAGCGGCGACGCAGCCACAGGCCGAAGCCCAGCACCAGCAGGGCGCCGAGCACCCACAGCTCATATTTCTTGACGCTGCCCAGCATGCCTTCGAGCACCGCGCCGAAGTGATAGGCCGCAGCCGCCAGTGCGGCCGCCCAGATCGCGGCGCCGATCCCGTTCAGCAACAAGTAACGTCCCGGCGGATAACCCGACAGGCCGATCGCCACCGGCATCACCGTGCGTAAACCGTAGACAAAACGGAAGCTCAGCACCCAGATGTCCGGGTGCCTGCGAATGTGTTCCAGTGCCCGGTCGCCCATCATCTGCCAGCGAGGCTTGCGCGCCAGCAACTTGCGGCCGTGCTTGCGTCCCAGGAAGTACCACAGCTGGTCGCCGGCATAACTGCCGAAAAACGCCACGACCACCACGATATTGATGTCCATGTATCCACGGAACGCGAGGAAGCCTGCGAGCACCAGGATGGTTTCGCCTTCGAAGAACGTGCCGAGAAAAAGGGCAAAGTAGCCGAAGTCATGCAGAAATTGTTGGAGCATTGTCTGGGTGCTGGCGAAATGAACGCGCAGCCTAACCCTTCGTGCACATTCATGAAAGTGTCCAAATGTGTCTCGACGTGAACATTTCCTACAAGGACAATGGAATGCGACTACGTGTCGCGGGGGTGCACACAACTGTAATACCACGGTCATAATGGCCGCTTATAACTGTCACGCTCGCCCGCCAGCGCGGGCTCAGGAGTCTGCCGTGAGCTTTACCCCCGCCAATCGCTTGTTTCCAGCCACCCGCCTGCGCCGTAACCGCCGTGATGATTTCTCGCGTCGACTGGTTCGTGAAAACGTCCTGACCGTCGATGACCTGATCCTGCCGGTGTTTGTGCTGGACGGTGAAAACCGTCGCGAAGCGGTGGCCTCGATGCCTGGCGTTGAACGCCTGACCATCGACCTGTTGCTGGAAGAAGCGGCCAAGTGGGTTGAACTGGGGATTCCAGCCGTGGCGCTGTTCCCGGTCACACCACCGGAACTCAAGTCGCTGGACGCCGCCGAAGCGTGGAACCCCGACGGCATTGCCCAGCGCGCCACTCGCGCCCTGCGTGCGCAGTTCCCTGAACTGGGTGTGATCACTGACGTCGCGCTGGACCCGTTCACCACCCACGGTCAGGACGGTATCCTCGACGAAGAAGGCTATGTGCAGAACGACATTACCGTCGACGCACTGGTCAAGCAGGCCCTGTCCCACGCCGAAGCCGGTGCTCAAGTGGTGGCCCCGTCGGACATGATGGACGGTCGCATTCAGGCGATCCGCGAAGCCCTCGAGCTGGCCGATCACGTCAACGTGCGGATCATGGCCTATTCGGCGAAGTACGCCAGCGCCTATTACGGCCCGTTCCGCGATGCGGTGGGTTCGGCGCTGAACCTGGGCAAAGCCAACAAGGCCTCCTATCAGATGGACCCGGCCAACAGCAACGAAGCCCTGCACGAAGTGGCGGCGGACTTGTCAGAAGGCGCAGACATGGTCATGGTCAAGCCAGGCATGCCGTATCTGGATATCCTTTACCGGGTCAAAGAAGAATTCAAAGTGCCGACTTTTGTTTATCAGGTCAGCGGTGAATACGCCATGCACATGGCGGCGATCCAGAATGGCTGGTTGAGCGAAGGGGTTATCCTCGAATCCCTGACCGCTTTTAAACGTGCAGGCGCTGATGGCATCCTGACTTACTTTGCCGTACGTGCTGCTCAATTGTTACGAGAGCAAAAATAGCCCTCCCAGGAACATTCGATGAATACCGAAGGACTCACTGAAGTTGCAGTACAAGAGGCTCAACCCGTGGTGGAGCCGATCGCCGAAACCCCGCCGGAGCTGGAACCTGCTCCACCTGCGGTGGTGATCGAAACCGCGCCGGCGGCGCCAGCGATTGTCATTCCGGGCCTGGATGACAGCAGCCTGTACATCCACCGCGAACTCTCGCAACTGCAGTTCAACATCCGCGTGCTGGAGCAGGCGCTGGACGAGTCCTATCCGTTGCTGGAACGGCTGAAGTTCCTGCTGATTTTCTCCAGCAACCTGGATGAGTTCTTCGAAATTCGTGTGGCCGGTCTCAAGAAGCAGATCACCTTCGCCCGTGAACAGGCTGGCGCCGATGGTCTGCAACCGCACCAGGCCCTGGCCCGGATCAGTGAGCTGGTACACGGTTACGTTGACCGCCAGTACGCCATCCTCAACGACATTCTGTTGCCGGAACTGGAGAAACATCAGGTCCGCTTCATCCGTCGCCGTTACTGGACCACCAAGCTCAAAACCTGGGTCCGCCGTTATTTCCGCGACGAGATCGCACCGATCATCACCCCGATCGGCCTCGACCCGACGCACCCGTTCCCGTTGCTGGTGAACAAGAGCCTGAACTTCATCGTCGAGCTCGAAGGCATCGACGCCTTCGGTCGCGATTCCGGTCTGGCGATCATCCCGGCCCCGCGTCTGCTGCCGCGAGTGATCAAGGTGCCGGAAGAAGTCGGTGGCCCTGGCGACAACTATGTCTTCCTGTCGTCGATGATCCACGCGCACGCCGATGACTTGTTCCAGGGCATGAAGGTCAAGGGCTGCTACCAGTTCCGCCTGACCCGAAACGCCGACCTTGCCGTCGACACCGAAGACGTGGAAGACCTGGCCCGCGCCCTGCGCGGCGAGCTGTTCTCCCGTCGCTACGGTGACGCGGTGCGTCTGGAAGTGGCCGACACGTGCCCGAAACACCTGTCCGACTACCTGCTCAAGCAGTTCAACCTGCACGAAACCGAGCTGTATCAGGTCAACGGTCCGGTCAACCTGACCCGCCTGTTCAGCATCACCGGCCTGGACAGTCAGCGTGAGCTGCAATACCTGCCGTTCACGCCGCAGATCCCGAAACTGCTGCAGAACAGCGAGAACATTTTCAGCGTGATCAGCAAGCAGGACATTCTGCTGCTGCACCCGTTCGAGTCGTTTACGCCTGTGGTCGATTTGCTGCGTCAGGCGGCGAAGGATCCGCACGTATTGGCGGTGCGTCAGACGCTGTACCGCTCCGGCGCCAACTCGGAAATCGTCGATGCGCTGGTGGATGCGGCGCGTAACGGCAAGGAAGTCACCGCGGTGATCGAATTGCGCGCGCGGTTCGACGAAGAGTCCAACCTGCAACTGGCCAGCCGTCTGCAAGCGGCCGGTGCGGTGGTGATCTACGGCGTGGTCGGCTTCAAGACCCACGCCAAGATGATGCTGATCCTGCGTCGCGAAGCTGGCGAGATTGTGCGTTACGCCCACTTGGGTACCGGCAACTACCACGCGGCCAACGCCCGCCTGTACACCGACTACAGCTTGCTGACCTCCGACGACGCCCTGTGCGAAGACGTCGGCAAATTGTTCAGCCAGCTGATCGGCATGGGTAAAACCTTGCGCATGAAGAAGTTGTTGCACGCGCCGTTTACCCTGAAGAAGGGCATGCTCGACATGATTGCCCGGGAGACGCAGTTCGCCCTCGATGGCAAACCGGCGCACATCATCGCCAAGTTCAACTCGCTGACCGATCCGAAGATCATCCGCGCGCTGTACAAGGCCAGCCAGTCCGGCGTGCGCATCGATCTGGTGGTGCGCGGCATGTGCTGCTTGCGTCCGGGCATCGCCGGGGTTTCGCACAACATCCACGTGCGCTCGATCATCGGCCGCTTCCTGGAGCACACCCGGGTCTTCTACTTCCTTAACGGTGGCGAGGAGCAGATGTTCCTCTCCAGTGCCGACTGGATGGAGCGCAACCTCGACAAGCGCGTCGAGACTTGCTTCCCGGTGGAAGGCAAGAAGCTGATCATGCGGGTCAAGAAAGAGCTGGAGCTTTATCTCACCGATAACACTCACAGCTGGAGCCTGCAGGCGGACGGTCGCTACATCCGCAACACGCCGACCGGCAACCAGAACCCGCGCAGTGCACAGGCAACGTTGCTGGAGCGGTTGGGCAGCCCGATTCTGGCGGTGCGTTAACCTTCACGCGGCATAAAAAAATGGCGATCCCTGCGGATCGCCATTTTTGTTTGCATTGACACTATTACTGTAGGAGCCGGCTTGCCGGCGATAGCGCCCTCGAAATCGCCATCGCCAGCAAGCTGGCTCCTACAGGTGTCGCCTGAGCGCACAGACCCGTAGGAGCGAGGCTTGCCCGCGAAGGCGTCCTCGAAATCGCCTTCGCCGGCAAGCCGTGCTCCTACAGAACCGTGTACGGCGAGCGTTTTTCGGTGGGTTATCGGACGTTGAGCACGAAACCCACACGCGTCAGCCATTCAGCTTCCAGCGCAAAGTCAGCCTGGGTCAGCTGGTTATCGTCCAGCCAGTTTTCCGGGAACAACACCTCCAGGCTGTCACCATTGGCGTGCAGCGCCACTTGAGGCATTTCCTGGGTGCCGCGGATGTGATGGAACAGGATCGCAAAGCGCAGCAGCACGCACAGGCGAATCAGCTTGATGCCTTCATCGCCAAAATCGGCAAACCGGTCCCGGGGAATATTGCGGCGGTGGCCACGCACCAGGAGCGCGAGCATCAGTTGGTCTTCGCGGGAGAACCCGGCGAGGTCCGAGTGCTCGATCAGGTACGAGCCGTGCTTGTGATACTGATAGTGAGCGATGTCCAGGCCCACTTCATGGACCTTGGCAGCCCAGCCGAGCAGTTCGCGCCAGACGCCGTCGTCCAGCTCCCAATCCTCCGCCACCTGATCGAACGCATGCAGTGCCTTGCGCTCGACCCGTGCCGCTTGCTCCAGATCGACGTGGTAACGCTCCATCAGCGAGCTGAGCGTGCGCTCACGGACGTCTTCATGATGGTGACGGCCCAGCAGGTCATAGAGCACGCCTTCGCGCAGAGCACCTTCGCAGTGGTCCATGCGTTGCAGTTCGAGGGCGTCGAAGATCGCTTCGAGAATCGCCAGGCCCGCCGGGAAAATCGCCCGGCGGTCAGGCTTGATGCCTTCGAAGTCGATTTTCTCGACGTCGCCGAGCTTGATCAGCTTGCGCTTGAGCCACGCCAGGCCTTGGGCGTTGACCTCGCCCGTACCGTGACCGCCGGCTTTCAGCGCCAGGCCGATGGCGCGGATGGTGCCCGAGGAGCCGATGGCTTCATCCCAGGTCAGGCGGTGCAGGGCGTGTTCGATGCTCATGATCTCCAGCCGCGCCGCCGTGTACGCCTGGGCGTAGCGGGCCGGGGTGATCTTGCCGTCCTTGAAATAACGCTGGGTATAGCTGACGCAGCCCATTTGCAGGCTTTCGCGCAGCAGCGGCTCGAAGCGCTGGCCGATGATGAATTCGGTACTGCCGCCGCCAATGTCGGCCACCAGGCGTTTGCCCGGCGTATCGGCGAGGGTGTGGGACACGCCGAGGTAGATCAGGCGCGCTTCTTCACGACCGGAGATGACTTCCACCGGGTGGCCGAGAATTTCTTCGGCGCGCCGGATGAATTCGACGCGGTTACGAGCTTCGCGCAAGGCGTTGGTGCCCACGATCCGCACGGCGCCGGGCGGCATACCGCTGATCAGTTGGGCAAAACGCTTCAGGCAATCGAGCCCGCGCTGCATGGATTCTTCGTTTAGGTGGCGCTCTTCGTCGATGCCGGCGGCCAGCTGAACCTTCTCCCCGAGACGCTCGAGAATACGGATTTCGCCGTTCTGGGCCTTGGCCACGACCATGTGAAAGCTGTTGGAGCCCAGGTCGATTGCGGCGATCAGGGACAGATTCTTGGCTTGGGATTGCGGCATGGTCAGGGGGTCTCGGTCGATAACCTCGACATCGTGCCACGATCAAACGCTGACGCCAACGCGTAGCGTTCAAAGCCTTGATCCTGAGCAGGAAAGCAGGTGGCTGCGGTGCAGCCAATCGCGGGCAAGCCCGCTCCCACAGGTTTTTGCGTCGAACACGCAATCCTGTTCCAGCACAGAACCCTGTGGGAGCGGGCTTGCCCGCGAAGGCGGCATTACTGGCTCTAGAAATACCTCAGGCTGTCGCTTCGACCGTCCCAATGAAATTCGCCAGCTCCACCGTCTGCGGGTTCGCGAACAGAATCTTCGGATCCCCCACCTCATGCACCTTCCCCTGATGCATGAACACCAACTTATCCCCAACCTCCCGGGCAAAGCGCATTTCATGGGTGACCATGATCAGCGTCATACCTTCCTTGGCCAGTTGCCGAACCACGCTCAGCACCTCATTGACCAGTTCCGGGTCCAGCGCCGAAGTAATCTCGTCGCACAGCAACACCTTCGGCGACATCGCCAGCGCCCGGGCAATCGCCACGCGCTGCTGCTGCCCGCCGGACAGCCGATCCGGGAACGCATCAAACTTCTCGCCCAGCCCGACCCGTTCCAGCATCTCCCGCGCCAACTCCACCGCTCTGGCCTTGGGCACTTTTTGCACCACTTGCGGCGCGAGCATCACGTTTTCGCCCACCGTCAGGTGCGGGAACAGGTTGAACTGCTGAAACACCATCCCGACTTTCTGCCGCAGGCTGCGCAAATCGGCACGCGCGGCATCGAGGTATTCGCCGTCGACTTCGATCACGCCGTCGTTGATCGACTCCAGGCCGTTCAGCGTGCGCAACAAGGTCGATTTGCCCGAGCCGCTGCGACCGATGATCGCCACCACCTGGCCTTCCTCGACGCTGAGGTCGATGCCTTTGAGTACATGGTGGTCGCCGTAATATTTATGCAGGGCGGAAATTCTAAGCAGAGGCATGCAGTCTCCTTTCCAGGTAGCGCGCACTGAGGGACAAGGGGTAGCAGAGCAGGAAGTAGCCGAGGGCGACGAGGCCGTAGACCATGAACGGTTCGAAGGTCGCGTTGGCGAGCATCCCGCCGGTCTTGGTCAGTTCGGTGAAGCCGATGATCGAGGTCACGGCGGTGCCTTTGACCACTTGCACCGAGAAACCCACGGTCGGCGCCACGGCGATGCGCAACGCTTGCGGCAGGATCACGTAGCGCAGTTGCTCCAGCGGGTTGAGCGCCAGGCTCGACGAAGCTTCCCACTGACCGTTGGGGATCGAATCCACGCAACCGCGCCAGATCTCCGCCAGGTAAGCGCTGGTAAACAGGGTCAGGGCAATCGCCGCCGCCATCCATGCCGAAATTTCCACCCCGGCCAGCGCCACCCCGAAAAACACCAGGAACAGCTGCATCAACAGCGGCGTGCCCTGGAACAGCTCGATGTAGGTGCGTGCAACGTTGCGCGGCAGGGCATTTTTCGAAATGCGCATGACCATGATCAGCAAGCCGATCAACCCGCCGCCGATAAACGCCACCAGCGACAGCGCCAGCGTCCATTGCAGGCCTGTGAGCAAGTTGCGCACGATGTCCCAGAACGTGAAATCGCTCATTGGCTGCTCCTTGCTATGTAACGACGACCGATCCAGTTCAGCAATTGGCGGATCAGCAGCGCCATGCACAGGTAGATCAGCGTGGTCAGGGCGTAGGTTTCAAAAGCGCGGAAGTTGCGCGACTGAATGAAGTTGGCGGCAAAGCTCAGCTCTTCGGTGGCGATCTGCGAACAGACCGCCGAGCCGAGCATCACGATGATGATCTGGCTGCTCAGCGCCGGCCACACCTTGCCTAGCGCTGGTAGCAGGACCACATGGCGGAAGGCTTCGAACCGGGTCATCGCCAATGCCGCTGCGGCTTCCAGTTGTCCGCGAGGGATCGCTTGAATGCCGGCGCGGATAATCTCGGTCGAGTAAGCGCCGAGGTTGATCACCATCGCCAGCACCGCCGCCTGCCATTCGGAAATCTGCACGCCCAGCGATGGCAAACCGAAGAAGATGAAAAACAACTGCACCAGGAACGGCGTGTTGCGGATCAACTCGACGTAAACCCCGAAGATCGCCGAGAACGGGCGGATATTCCACGCCCGCACCAGCGCGCCGACAATGCCCAGACCGACGCCGAGCACCGCGCCGATGGCCGTCAGTTCCAGAGTGAACAGCGCACCGCGCACGAGCAGGTCGGTGTTTTGCACCACCGGCAGAAAGTCGAACTGATAGGCCATATCAAATCTCCCGAGCGACGATCAGAGATCGGCCGGCAGCGGCTCTTTCAGCCAGGTCTGTGAGTTTTTTTCCAGCGCGCCGTCAGTCTTGGCGGTGGCGAGGATCTGGTTAACCTTGCCCAGCAACGCCGGCTCGTTCTTGTTTACGCCGACGTAGACCGGCGAATCCTTGAGCTTCACTTTCAGCGCGGGCACGCGTTTCGGGCTTTTCTCGCTGATTGCGACCATCACCACGTTGCCGCTGGCGATCAGGTCAACCTGCCCGGCGAGGTAGGCTGCGATGGTCGAGTTGTTGTCTTCGAAGCGCTTGATGGTGACGCCTTCGGGGGCGACTTTGGTCAGTTCGATGTCTTCGATGGCGCCACGGGTGACGCTGATGGTTTTACCCTTGAGGTCGTCCAGGCCTTTGATGGCGGCATCCGGCGGGCCGAACACCGCGAGGTAGAACGGCGCGTAGGCGCTGGAGAAATCGATGACTTTCTCGCGCTCGGGGTTCTTGCCGAGGCTGGAGATCACCAGATCGACCTTGCCGGTGGTCAGGAACGGGATGCGGTTGGTGCTGTTGACCGGCGTCAGTTCAAGCTTGACCTTGAGTTGGTCGGCCAGCAGTTTCGCGGTGTCGATATCGAGGCCGCGGGGTTTCATGTCCGGGCCGACCGAGCCGAATGGCGGGAAGTCCTGAGGCACGGCAACCTTGAGGACGCCGCGTTTGACCACATCCTCCAGACCGTCGGCGTGGGCGGGCACCTGGCTCAGCAGCAGGCTGGCGAACAGGGAGGCGAGGAGGGCGCTGTAACGCAGGGTCATGGCAAATCTCCGGATCGGCGAGGAATGATTTCTGCGGATCGACAGAGCACGGGCCATGCCAACATTGGGTTTTTGCCGTGCCAGGCCACGGTTTTACTGGTGTTGTTCGGTCTTACTGGTCTGAACAGTCGGTCTGTGTTTCGCACTCTGATAGCGCATCGTCGGCCATTACCGAACCCCGGTGGGGCACGACTTGCCGGGCGCCGCGAATAGCTTTAAAACTAGCCGCTCATTCGCCTGGTTCGTCCGAAAACCATGAATTCGATCTCCCGAGCTGTACCTGAAGTGGCGCTGCAAGCCATCCGCAAACTGATCGCCGAACAAGGTTTCGGGCCGGGGGATGCCTTGCCTTCGCAGCGGGATCTGGCGGTGCAATTGGGGGTCAGTCGGGCGTCGTTGCGCGAAGCGTTGTCGTCGCTGAGTGCCTTGGGCGTGATCAGCATTCAGCCGGGCAAAGGCGTTTTCGTGCAGGCGCCGGTGGACTTGCCTCGCCAGGATGCGGCGCTGAGCTGGCCGTTCGCGGCACAGGCATCGCCGCTGGATATCTTCCAGTTGCGCTACGCCCTGGAGGGTTTTGCCGCCGGGCTGGCCGCCGTGACGTTGAGCACCGATGAACTCGATGCTTTGGAGGACAACGTCGCCGCGATGCGCAATGAACTGAAGGTGGGTGACTTCGAGGCGGCGGCGCGCCTGGACTTCGAGTTTCACCGGCGCATCCTGCTGGCCAGCGGTAATCAGGCGATGCTGAGCATCCTGACGGCCAGCGCCGACATTTTCCTGGAGAGCCAGAAGCTACCGTTCATCCGGGCCGAACGGGCCATGGAAACCTGGCACGAGCACCGCAAAATCCTCCGTGCACTGGCCCGGCGTTCGTCCGGCGCGGCGCAGAAGGCCATGCACGAACATGTGCGCAACGCTGCCCTGCGCACCGGAATTGCCTTCGTCGCTCCCGCCACATCCTGACTTGAGCTATACCCAAACTCATGCACCACCATAGTGAGACTCAATCATCTGCACCTTCCTGAACGAGGGAAGGGCGGCTATGATGGGCCACGTTTTTTTGCTTACAACCTGGAGACTTCCATGAGCAGCGATCTTATCAAACACGTTAGCGACGCTAGCTTCGAGGCCGACGTACTCAAGGCCGAAGGCGCTGTACTGGTCGACTACTGGGCTGAGTGGTGCGGCCCTTGCAAAATGATCGCTCCTGTTCTGGACGAGATTGCTGAAACCTACAAAGGCAAGCTGACCGTTGCCAAACTGAACATCGACGAAAACCAGGAAACCCCGGCCAAGCATGGCGTGCGTGGTATCCCGACCCTGATGCTGTTCAAGAACGGCAATGTTGAAGCGACCAAGGTCGGCGCACTGTCGAAGTCGCAACTGGCTGCTTTCCTCGACGCCAACATCTAAGCGTCGTTTGTAAAGTGTCCGAAAAAAGGCCCCGCATATTGCGGGGCTTTTTCGTTATTGAGGGCTAGACGCTCCGAAACTCAGGTGTTACATTCGGCCCCGCACTGGTTTCTCCACTGCCCCCTGCTAGCCGTCGCCGACGCACTCCTTTTCGAATAAGTACGCGATCCTGTCGCCTTCTCCGCGGCGCGGCCTCATTAAGCCAAAAGCTTAATTTCCCCCCCTCCATAAATGATTACGTCATTCCTATATGAATCTGACTGAACTCAAGCAAAAGCCGATTACCGAACTGCTCGAATTGGCCGAACAGATGGGCATAGAAAATATGGCCCGTTCGCGCAAGCAGGACGTGATTTTCTCCCTGCTCAAGAAGCACGCTAAAAGCGGCGAGGAAATCTCCGGTGATGGCGTGCTGGAGATTCTCCAGGACGGCTTCGGCTTCCTGCGCTCCGCTGACGCTTCCTATCTCGCCGGCCCGGACGATATCTACGTCTCGCCGAGCCAGATCCGCCGTTTCAACTTGCGCACCGGTGACACCATCGTTGGCAAGATCCGCCCTCCAAAGGAAGGCGAGCGTTATTTCGCGCTGCTCAAGGTCGACACGATCAACTACGATCGTCCCGAGAACGCGAAAAACAAGATTCTCTTCGAGAACCTGACCCCGCTGTTCCCGACTGTGCGCATGAAGATGGAAGCCGGCAACGGTTCCACCGAAGACTTGACCGGTCGTGTCATCGACCTGTGCGCCCCGATCGGTAAAGGCCAGCGCGGTCTGATCGTTGCACCGCCGAAAGCCGGTAAAACGATCATGCTGCAGAACATCGCGGCGAACATCGCACGTAACAACCCTGAAGTTCATCTGATCGTATTGCTGATCGACGAACGTCCGGAAGAAGTAACCGAAATGCAGCGCACCGTGCGCGGCGAAGTGGTTGCCTCGACGTTCGACGAGCCGCCAACCCGCCACGTGCAGGTTGCCGAAATGGTGATCGAGAAGGCCAAGCGCCTGGTCGAGCACAAGAAAGACGTGGTGATCCTGCTCGACTCCATCACCCGTCTGGCTCGCGCCTACAACACCGTGATCCCGAGCTCCGGCAAAGTGCTCACCGGTGGTGTCGATGCTCACGCCCTGGAGAAACCGAAACGTTTCTTCGGCGCCGCGCGGAACATCGAAGAAGGCGGTTCGCTGACCATCATCGCCACCGCGCTGGTTGAAACCGGCTCGAAGATGGACGAAGTGATCTACGAAGAATTCAAAGGCACGGGCAACATGGAACTGCCGCTGGATCGCCGTATCGCTGAAAAACGCGTCTTCCCGGCCATCAACATCAACCGTTCCGGCACCCGCCGCGAAGAGTTGCTGACGGCTGACGACGAGTTGCAGCGCATGTGGATCCTGCGCAAGTTGCTGCACCCGATGGACGAGATCGCTGCCATCGAGTTCCTGGTCGACAAGCTGAAAACGACCAAGACCAACGATGAGTTCTTCCTGTCGATGAAACGCAAGTAAGTCGATAGACCAGCAAAAGCCGGGGAAACCCGGCTTTTTGCTATCTGATTTTTGATGAACGGCACTTCGTTGTTCTGAACAGAAGGGTTCGGCGCTAAACTGCCAGCCCCCGAACGCCACGGCCAATACGAGGCTCACGCATGCAGTATCGCGACTTGCGCGACTTTATCAGCGGCCTGGAACAGCGCGGCGAACTCAAGCGCATCCAGGTTCCGGTGTCCCCGGTGCTCGAAATGACCGAGGTCTGTGACCGCACCTTGCGTGCCAAAGGTCCGGCCCTGCTTTTCGAGAACCCGACGGGCTATGACATTCCCGTCCTCGGCAATCTGTTCGGCACCCCCGAGCGTGTTGCGCTGGGCATGGGCGCAGAAGCGGTGAGCGAACTGCGCGAGATCGGCAAGCTGCTGGCGTTCCTCAAGGAACCCGAGCCGCCGAAAGGCTTGAAGGACGCTTGGTCGAAGCTGCCGATCTTCCGCAAGATCATCGCCATGGCGCCCAAAGTCGTCAAAGACGCGGTGTGCCAGGAAGTGGTCATCGAAGGCGACGACGTCGACCTCGCGATGCTGCCGGTGCAGACCTGCTGGCCGGGCGACGTCGGCCCGCTGATCACTTGGGGCCTGACCGTCACCAAAGGCCCGAACAAAGACCGGCAGAACCTCGGTATCTACCGTCAGCAAGTGATCGGCCGCAACAAGGTCATCATGCGTTGGCTCAGCCACCGTGGCGGCGCGCTGGATTACCGCGAGTGGTGCGAGAAGCATCCGGGCCAGCCGTTCCCGGTATCCGTGGCGCTCGGCGCTGACCCGGCGACCATCCTCGGCGCTGTGACGCCGGTACCGGACAGTCTTTCCGAATACGCTTTCGCCGGTTTGCTGCGCGGAAATCGCACCGAACTGGTGAAGTGCCGTGGCAACGACCTGCAAGTGCCGGCCACCGCCGAGATCATCCTTGAAGGCGTGATCCATCCGGGCGAAATGGCTGACGAAGGTCCGTACGGCGACCACACCGGTTACTACAACGAAGTCGACAGCTTCCCGGTGTTCACCGTCGAGCGCATTACCCACCGGATCAAACCGATCTACCACAGCACCTACACCGGTCGTCCGCCGGATGAGCCGGCGATTCTCGGTGTCGCGCTGAACGAAGTGTTCGTGCCGATCCTGCAGAAGCAGTTCCCGGAAATCACCGACTTCTACCTGCCGCCCGAAGGCTGCTCGTACCGCATGGCCATCGTGACCATGAAGAAGTCGTATCCCGGTCATGCCAAGCGGGTAATGCTCGGTGTCTGGTCGTTTTTGCGACAGTTCATGTACACCAAGTTCGTTATCGTCACTGACGACGATATCAACGCACGGGACTGGAACGACGTGATCTGGGCCATCACCACGCGCATGGATCCCAAGCGCGACACGGTGATGATCGACAACACGCCGATCGACTACCTCGATTTCGCCTCTCCGGTGTCCGGCCTGGGTTCGAAAATGGGGCTCGATGCCACGCATAAATGGCCCGGCGAAACCACACGCGAGTGGGGCCGGGTAATCGTCAAGGATGAAGCCGTCACCCAACGGATCGATGCCATCTGGAATCAGTTAGGAATAGATTGATGCGTGTAACTTTGCAGCCCTCCGGAGCAGTGCTAGAGATACTGCCCGGCGAGCGGATTCTCGATGGCGCACGCCGCCTGGGCTATGACTGCCCGCAAAGCTGTCGCAACGGCAATTGCCATGTGTGCGCCGCGCTGCTGGTGGAAGGACGAGTCGAGCAGGCCGGTGGTGTGCGCGACCATGGCGAGTTCTACACTTGCATAGCAGAGCCGCTGGAAGACTGCATTGTGCTGTGGGATGGCGTGCTCGCGCTGGGAGAATTGCCGGTGCGCAGCGTCTCGTGTCAGGTCATTGAGTGCAAGGATGTCGGCGGCGATACCTGGCGCGTGAGTTTTCGCGCGCCGGCCGGCAAGCCACCGCGCTATCACGCTGGTCAGTATTTGATGATCGAGCGTGAGAACGGCGAAAAATCCGCATTTTCCCTGGCCTCGGCACCGCATGCGGGGCGTGATCTGCAAATTCACGTACTGGCGCGCGAAAGCAGTGCGCTGAGCCTGATCGAGCAACTGCAACGCAATCCGATGGTGCGGATCGAAATGCCCTTCGGCGATACCCATCTGGCAGAGTTGCCGGACGGTCCGCTGGTGCTGATCGCTGCGGGCACCGGCATGGGCCAGATCCATAGCCTGATCGAACATTGCCGGGCGTCGGGTTTCAAGCATCCGGTGCACCTGTACTGGGGCGTGCGTCGCCCTGAAGACTTTTATGAGATCGAGCATTGGGACGAATGGCAGAAACTGCCGAATCTGTTCCTGCATAAAGTCGTCAGCGATCAATGTGGCTGGAAGGGACGCTGCGGGATGTTGCATGAGGCGGTGTGCGAGGATTTTCCCGATCTGAAAGCGCTGCATGTATACGCCAGCGGCTCACCGGCGATGGTCTACGGGACACTGGACGCGTTGGTCAACGCCGGGATGGATGCTCATCAGATGCGTGCCGATGTGTTTGCCTACGCACCCAGAGGATGACGCTTCCCCTGTAGGAGCGAGCCTGCTCGCAATGGAGGTCAACGATAACGCGCTGCAGCAGCATGAACGCGTTGTCCCTGCCTCCATCGCGAGCAGGCTCGCTCCTACATATAACTTCATATATAGCCGATCGGTATTTATAAATTTATATAAATACCGGTAGGTTATATCGCATCCAGGCAATTAATTAAGAACTGTGCCGTGGCACTTAAATTGCCTTAAAACATATGTGCCTTATTGTTACAGCGGTGCGTTCTATTAAGTAATTCATTACCCGCGGGGAGCTGAACGCTATTCGCCATGAGCGCCATTGAATCTGCTTTTATGAATCTGGCTTACCCTCCGCGGCTCGATCTGGGGCCGCAGCTGACGCACGAACAATTGCTCAGCTCGATGCAGTCGACCATGGCGCGCCACAAGGGTGGGCCGGTCTGGCTGTTCGCTTACGGCTCGCTGATCTGGCGCCCTGAGTGCGCGGCGGTTGAACGGGTTCGCGGTCGGGTGCATGGCTACCATCGCGGTTTGTACCTGTGGTCCCACGAACATCGCGGCACGCCGGAAGTCCCGGGGCTGGTGTTTGGCCTGGATCGCGGCGGCTCTTGCAGCGGCTTCGCTTATCGCTTGCCCGAAGAACAACTCGAAGCGTCGCTGTATGCCTTGTGGCAGCGCGAAATGCCATTCCCTTCTTATCGCCCACACTGGTTGAACTGCCGTCTCGAAGATGGCAATCAGGTTCAGGCATTGGGATTTGTGTTGGAGCGACACTTGCCCAGCTATGCCGGCAACCTGCCGGACCATGTGCTGAGCCACGTGTTCGAAAACGCTTGCGGGCGTTACGGCACCACTCGCGACTATGTCGAGCAGACCGCCAACGCCCTGCGTAGCCACGCCATGCCAGACCGGAATCTGGAGGCGCGGCTCAAGCGCTGCAAATCAAAGGTCGATCAGGCGATCGCTTCGCGGGTCTGACTGGCGACCTGCTTGTGCCACAAGGTGGGCGCAAGGAAGGCCATTGCCAGCAGGCACGCGCCGATCAGCAAGACGAAACCGCCGTCCCAGCCGAAATGGTCCACGGTGTAGCCCATGGCTGCACTGGCCGCGACTGAACCACCCAGGTAACCGAACAGACCCGTGAAGCCCGCTGCCGTACCGGCGGCTTTCTTCGGCGCCAGTTCCAGCGCTTGCAAACCGATCAGCATCACCGGGCCGTAGATCAGGAAACCAATCGAGATCAGCGCGATCATGTCGACCGTCGGGTTGCCGGCCGGGTTGAGCCAGTAAACCAGCGTCGCCACGGTCACCAACGCCATGAATACCATGCCGGTCAGGCCACGGTTGCCACGGAAGATCTTGTCCGACATCCAGCCGCACAGAAGCGTCCCGGGAATACCTGCCCACTCGTAAAGGAAATAGGCCCACGAGGTTTTATCCACGCTGAAACCTTTGGCTTCCTTGAGGTAGGTCGGTGCCCAGTCCAGCACGCCGTAACGCAGCAGGTAGACAAAGACGTTAGCCATGGCGATGTACCAGAGCATTTTGTTGCGCAGCACGTATTTGACGAAGATTTCCTTGGCGCTGAACTCTTCTTCGTGACTGGCGTCGTAGCCTTCCGGGTAGTCGTTCTTGTACTTCTCGATCGGCGGCAGGCCGACCGATTGCGGCGTGTCGCGCATGGTGGCGAAGGCAAACACCGCCACGGCCATGGCCACTGCCGCAGGCACGTAAAACGCCGCGTGCCAGTCATTGAACAGGCCCATGCCGAGCAGGAACAGCGGGCCGATCAAACCACCACCGACGTTGTGCGCCACGTTCCACAAGGACACCACGCCCCCGCGTTCCTTCTGCGACCACCAGTGGACCATGGTCCGGCCACTCGGCGGCCACCCCATGCCCTGCGCCCATCCATTGATAAACAGCAGGATGAACATGATGGTCACGCTGGACGTGGCCCAGGGCGCAAAACCGAAAATGAACATCACGCCAGCCGAAACCAGCAAGCCGAACGGCAGGAAGAAGCGTGGGTTGGAACGGTCGGAAACAATGCCCATCAGGAACTTGGACAAGCCGTAGGCGATAGCAATCGCCGACAACGCCAGGCCCAGCTCACCGCGGGTATAGCCCTCTTCGATCAGATAGGGCATGGCCAGGGAGAAGTTTTTGCGCAGCAGGTAGTAACCCGCATAGCCGATGAATATGCCGGCGAAGATCTGCCAGCGATGCCGTCGGTAGGCGCTGTCTATTTTTTCTTCAGGCAATGGAGCCTGATGTGCGGCAGGACGAAAGAAAGCAAACATTCAAGAGCTCCAGATTTCTTGTTTTGACTGCGGATGCGAATGTTACAGTTTCGTTACCGAAAATAGCACTGGTTCACATCGACCAAACAGCGGAAATGTTGGAGATTGCATGTTCTTTTACGAACATGTCGCTCAGGTATAAGTGAAGGGCGCTGTGGGAATTGTTACCTCGCAACCTTTTATGACGCAGCGATGCCCGGCGTAGGGCAGGGCTTTGGGAAATGTCCTGCGCCTGAACAGGAAGCCATGGCGTTATGTAAACAATCACCGAGCCTTAACCTTTGTGCTGTTGCCAGATCTGGCTTTTCAGTGGTGAAGGGGAGGGGTTATGCGGTGGTTTGTGTGTTTGTTTTTTCTGGTTTTGTCCATCGAGGTCAGGGCCGGTGAGGTGTTTCTGATTCCGGAGAACAATCCCAAGCCGGTTTATCCGGTGGCGCTTTATCGGGCCGGTATTACCGGTATGGTGCGTGTCAATTTCACCGCCCATGCCGATGGATCGGTCAGCAAGGTCGAGGCTTCAAAGGACGCTCATCCTGAACTTGTCGAAGCCTCCCGAGCGGCGGTGAGCCAATGGCGATACAAACCCTGGGACATTTCCCGCGAGCGGCCTGCGGAAATCCAGGTGGTCGCGCCAATGGTTTTCAGGTTGGACGACGAGCTGCCGATTCACGCTAATGAGGAGTTGAAAAAGTTGAGTTGTGGAGACGTTGCCAAGGCAGCACTGCAGCTAGCGGATTTTTCGTGGGTGGACATGCCGGTGTTCAACTGGACCCGCAGCTATCTGACTCACTCCCTTTCGCCGACGCAGTTGCCAGAGGAGAAGCGTCTGGCGCTCATCGCCAAGCTCAACAAGAGCGTGCCTTCTATTGTGAGGCGTTGTAATACACATCAGGCGACCCGGTACGTGCATTTTCTTCCGGAGGAAATTCGTGAGTTGCTTTGACTGAAGATATGGAGCGCGACCGAGTAAGGTCGCGCTCTTTTTAGCTGAAGCGAATTATTCTGATTTGAAACCGGGTTTGCCGTTTGCTTTGCGCCACTCTTTGATTTCTTTCAGAATTCCTTCGGGGCTATCTTCTCGCCCGCTCGCTGGATAGAAAATCAAAGCTGACTTTTCAGGGTGCTCGGTGATGCGCTCGAAATGATGTACGAGTTTGCTTGTGTAATCCCCTAACTCCTCTCCTCGTAGATCGTTTGTGTCCTCGAAAAACTCATTTAGAAAGGAAAGAAACTCGGATTCTGTGTAGTCTTCAAGTTTGTCTTTGAAAATCATCATTCATTTCCTTTTTTATGAATTTCAATGTGATTTTTTGGAGTGGTGACTCTCAGGTTTTCCATGTCATATACGGCCCCACCTTCTGAAATGGGCATTATATGATGAATTTCAAACTTGTCTCTTCCTCCTACATGCTCAGCTGGAATAGGGAAGGGGGCAGAGCCTTTGCGCATCAATTTCAAATTGGATTTACTGAATTGGTTAGCCAATTCAGCGTCGCTTGATACTAACTCCCAAAACTTCTCTCGAAAATCTTTAAAGTCCCTGAAATTCTGGCCACGCAATCCATCCGCAATGTTTACAGGAATCGGAGAGCCACTGGGTTCCGCTGCGTTCCCGAGCCAGTTTGCTCCTACAGCTTGTCCTGCACCAGTCGCCGTCCCCGGTTCATAGCGCGGGCCGCTGCGGCTAGCCATGACATAGACAGGATTGATCCCGGATTCAGCGGGAAATACCAAGACGTAATCGTCGACATCAATCTCGTCACGCGCTGGATGCTCGTCAATCCGGCCTTCAACGGGGGTTACTCTGGCGCCTGGATAAATTTTGATTTCAGGCCGGTCTTCGGGTAGCTCCGTTGAGCCTAA
Source organism: Pseudomonas sp. GM60 (assembly GCF_000282415.1). Classification (NCBI taxonomy): domain Bacteria; kingdom Pseudomonadati; phylum Pseudomonadota; class Gammaproteobacteria; order Pseudomonadales; family Pseudomonadaceae; genus Pseudomonas; species Pseudomonas sp. GM60. The sequence goes on along the minus strand of NZ_AKJI01000007.1, from coordinate 23,416 downwards.
GGCGTCCTTGCCGGGCGCGTTGCTGGGCGTCCAGGTCAGTATTCTTGGATGGAAGCCCTCGGTTTTGAAAGTGTAGAGGTTGGTCGATGGATCAAGTTTTGCCTCTCTAACCCGGACTCTGTCGGACAGGTCCTTACCAGTCGGGGAGAGAAAAAGCTGGGTGTGTTCTCCACGAACAGTAGACGTCACTCGATACGGCACACTGATCGAATCAGCTGTGAGCAGGTCTGCGTAGTCTCCGGTGACAAGTTGCGACAGCGGCATTGTCAGAACCACCGGGGTGCGCTGCAGTTCACCGTTTCCGAGCCGAGGCGAATAGAAAGCGGTTGCCAGCAGTGCAGCCAACTGGCCACGTCCTAATGCTGACAGGGCCTTTTCCAAAGCATCAAGCGCGCCTGTCAAGGAGGTGGGTAAGGCGTCGTATCCAGCGATCAGCCCATCGGGGTTTATGACTAAAGGACGTGCATAGGCTGGCGTATCGTTGGACGTAGGCAGGTTTGTGTTCTGTGCATCGTTCTCGGCGATCTCTTGAGCCAGAGTTTCTGTCTGCCGCGCCGCCTCTTCACGGGCCAACGCTTCTGCCTGCCGCGCCGCTTCTTCAAGAGCCAGTGCATTTGCGTAAGCGATAGTTAACTGATTGGAATGCTGCGTAAGAAGTCGAATGGATTCAGCATAAAGTCTGGCCGAGTAGCCGGCAGTGTAAGATTTTATCCAGTGTTTCTGTGTCTTGATCCCTGCGCTACGTTGGCGTCGCATGTAACTGTCGAAAGTCTCTATGTAGTCCCGCTGTGATTTGGTGTGCGGATCGCCTCCGTAAAATGAGTTCGCCTCTGCTGAACTGTTTTGCAGTCCCGCATTTTTTATTTGAATCATTCTGTCGACGATGAATTTGTCGCGCGCAATGGTTGCAAGATCGGTTGGTATGTTTGTTGCTGTAATTGTTGCTCCGCTGCTGGATAGTTCAGACTGTATTTGTCCGGGTAGGCTGCTAAGTTTTGAGCGATAATCTGTTTCTATGTTGCTGCTTACGCTCATGGCTTTTGTGGCGATGTTTGGGGTCATTCGGAAGTAAGTGGGTAGAATGTAACCGCCATATCCGCCACCTTCATAATCTCCGAAAACTTGTTCGGTATCCGGGGATATGACTAACGGCGTATCTTCCATATTCATGTAGCCAGGCGTCCAGTTTTGATCGCTCATACAGTTGCTCCTTGTGTCTGTATGGGTATCAAACTAAAGAAATTTTCTGCGGTGTAGGCGGTGCATAATTACCGCCACATCAATCGAAATCGATGATTGGCAGCCGGTTTTTCAAAACTGCAAATAAAAAGGCCAGAACAACCTCATCAGTTGTTCTGGCCTTTTTGTATCCTGCGGCGACTCAGCGAACCTGCACCACCACTTTCCCGACCGCCTTGCGCTGGCCAAGGTCATTGATCGCCTGCGCCGCGTTGCTCAGCGGGTACACCTGCGACACCAGCGGCTTCAATTTGCCTTCGGCGAACCAGCCAAACAATTGCTGGAAGTTCGCCGCGTTGTCCTGCGGTTGGCGCTGGGCGAAGGAGCCCCAGAACACGCCGACTACTGCTGCGCCCTTGAGCAGTGCGAGGTTCACCGGCAACTCCGGAATGCGGCCGCTGGCAAAGCCGACCACCAGCAACCGGCCGTTCCAGGCGATGGCGCGGATGGCCTGGTCGAACAGGTCGCCGCCCACCGGGTCGTAGATCACGTCCGCACCCTGGCCATCGGTCAGGCGTTTGATTTCGTCCTTGAGGCTGGTTTCGGTGTAGTTGATCAGTTCATCGGCACCGGCTGCCTTGGCCACGGCCAGTTTTTCGGCGCTGCTGGCGGCGGCGATTACACGGGCGCCCATGGCTTTGCCGATTTCCACGGCGGCCAGGCCGACACCGCCGGAAGCACCGAGCACCAGCAAGGTTTCACCCGGTTGCAGGTTGCCGCGTTGCTTGAGCGCGTGCATCGAGGTGCCGTAAGTCATGCTGAATGCGGCAGCGGTGTTGAAGTCCATGGAGGTCGGGATCGGCAGCACGTTGTAGCCTGGCACCGCGACCTGTTCGGCAAAACTGCCCCAGCCTGTCAGCGCCATGACCCGATCGCCGACTTTCAGGTGGCTGACTTTTTCGCCTACTGCGCTGACCACGCCAGCCGCTTCGCCGCCCGGCGAAAACGGGAAGGGCGGCTTGAACTGGTATTTGCCCTCGATGATCAGCGTGTCCGGGAAATTCACCCCGGCGGCGTGCACGTCCAGCAGGATTTCATTCTTCTTCGCGACAGGACTGGCGACGTCTTCCAGCACCAGCGATTCGGCAGGGCCGAAGGCTTTGCACAGCACGGCTTTCATCAGGGCTATTCCTTTGGGAGTGATGGCCGATAAGTGTAGGTGTGTGAGTCGACGGGTCAACGAGCATGCCCCGCCCTGATAGTCAGCCATAAGCTTGTGCTTGCGCGGCGGGTCGCTATGCTAGGCCGCAAACCGGATAAGGAGCGAATTGTGAAAGCGTGGATCATGTTGTTGCTGGCCCTGTCTCTGCCTGTGGCAGCAGTGGCTGAAGAAGCCGCCAAAGAAGGTGAAGCCCCGAAAGTCAGTTACCTCACCCTGAGCCCGCCATTCGTGGGCAACTATGGGTTGGATGGCACGGCGAAGTTGAAGGTCTTCAAGGCTGATGTAGCGTTGCGGGTCACCGGTGATGAGGCCGCAAAACAGGTGAAGGCCAATGAACCGTTGATTCGCAATCAACTGGTGGCGTTGTTCACCCAGCAAACCTCCGAGGCGATGAACAGCATCGAGGGGAAGGAAAAGCTGCGTCAGGAAGCATTGAAGCAGACTCAGCAAATCATGAGCGATGAAACCGGCAAGCCGGTGGTTGAGGATTTGTTGTTCAACAACCTGATTATCCAGTAATGCTGGATTTGTAGGAGCCAGCTTGCTGGCGATAGCGCCCAAAAAAACGCCATCGCCGGCAAGCCGGCTCCTACAAAAGCGTGTGCACCAGATACATTTCAGCGCAGTGCAATCACCGCCGCCCACTGCTCGGCCGTCACAGGCATCACCGACAACCGCGAACCCTTCTGCACCAATGGCATCTCCGCCAACGCCGTCTGCTGCTTCAAATAATCCAGCTTCAACACCCTGGAAAACGTCTCCACATGCGCGACATCAATCGCGCTCCAGGCGTTTTTCTCGGCGCTGGCCTTCGGGTCGTAATAATGACTCTCCGGCTCCAGCGCCGTCGGGTCCGGATACGCCGCTTCGACAATCTTCCCGATCCCGGCAATCCCGGGCTCCGGGCAGCTGGAGTGATAGAAGAAGAACTCGTCGCCGACCGCCATCGCACGCAAAAAGTTACGCGCCTGATAGTTGCGAACCCCGTCCCAGCGCGCTTTGCCGAGCTTCTCCAGACCTTTGATCGAGAGCTCGTCGGGCTCGGATTTCATCAGCCAATAGGCCATGGTTTTTGCTCCTTGCGAGTCAGGTGGACAAGTTGTCGGGCGATTTTATGACAAACCGACGGTCGGTTGACGCCAGCGTTTGCGTGTCGGTTCACGTTGTCGCAAAATGCCGGCCTTCTAAGCTTGACGCTGCTGCACGGCCTACACCTACAACGGAAACCGCTGCTGTCATCGTATTGATGTGCCTTTGGGGGGCAATCGATGAAACGCAAACCGGATTTACTATGGATTTTGGTTATTTTGTTCGGCCTTGGCGTCGTGACCACTGGCTATGCCCAAAGCTTGTGGAGCAACAAGACCGATGCGCCGATTGAAATCGCGCAGCAACAACAGCCGTCAGCCTTCAAGCGCTGAACCTGTCTTTTCGACGCCGCTGATTCGAGTGGCGTCTAGTCTGCGAAATACCACGCCTTGTCTGTAACCGTTCCTTGCAACGGCACATCCCAGCTCGCCTGAGCCAGTCTTCCGACCTTCTGACATTCATGGGCCAGCCCCAATAGCGTCGGCTTGCGCCAGTTTTTCCGCCGCGCCAGATACGCCAGGCTCCGGTCGTAGAAACCACCGCCCATGCCGAGTCGGCCACCGACATCGTCGAATCCCACGAGCGGCAACAGCACCAGATCGAGCGCCCAGACTTTGCGTTGTCGGGCGAGGTTGTGCCTGGGTTCGAGAATACGGAAGCGATTGGGTTGGAGCTTTTCGCCGGGGCGAATCCGCTGGAACACCATTTTGGTTCGCGGCCAGGCGCTGAGCACCGGCAGGTAAGTCGCCTTGCCCCGACGTTGCGCGGCGCGCAGCAACAGGCGCGGATCGATTTCACCGTCGGTGGGTAAATAGAGCGAGATATGTTTGGCGCGGCGAAACAACGGCTGCTGGGCCAATTGCTTGTACAGCCCGCGGGCGGCCTGGCGCTGCTGACTGGCTGTCAGTGCGCGGCGGGCCTTGCGCAGCATGCGTCGAAGTTGCGGGCGGGGCAGCAGCGCAGGTTCGGTCATGGATTCGGGCTTCGGCAGTGCGGGTACACAAAGCGTACCCGTAAAAAAGCCGATGCCGGTATTTAAACCGGCATCGGACTGGAATCAGGCTCCCCGGATGAACCGCTGCTGACTTAGCCCTTGAACCCGAAAGTTCAAGGTGGAAGATGCAGTAGGCTTTAAGGCTTTCCGTCTAGCGGACATGCACACCAGCCCAACGTGCAGCCTCCAGGGTAGTGCGAATCGGCTCAGGGACGTGGTCAACTGGCAAGCACCCCAGGGAGTGTTGCGAGTATAACCCAAGCGGTCGGACGAATCAGCCCTTGGTGACGTCTGGATCGGTGGCGAGCACCAGATCGACGCGATCCAGCAGGTCGCGCACCTGCTCGCGGGTCGAACCGCTGACCTGTACATCCGGCCGTTCTTCCTTGTGCAGAAGGTCGTGCGTGATGTTCAGCGCGGCCATCACGGCGATGCGATCGGCGCCGATGACTTTGCCGCTGCTGCGGATCTCGCGCATCTTGCCGTCCAGGTAACGGGCGGCGCTCACCAGGTTGCTGCGCTCTTCCTGGGGGCAAATGATCGAATATTCTTTGTCGAGGATCTGCACGGTGACGCTATTGCTTGAACTCATGAGTCTTGCTCCAGGGCCTTGAGGCGCGAAATCATCGATTCGACCTTACGCCGGGCGATTTCGTTCTTTTCAATGAGGTGAGCGCGTTCCTCGCGCCAGGTTTTTTCCTGAGCTAGTAGGAGTCCATTTTGACTCTTAAGTTGCTCGACTCGATCAATTAGCAGTTCGAGTCTGGCCATCAGCGCTTGCAGGTCGGTGTCTTCCATTGTGTCCACTGAAATGTCTGATGGGTGTTGAACCGTAGGAGAGGGCTTGCTCGCGATGGTCGCCAACGATAACGCTGGGTCCCTGACACCCAGCGGCGTTCTCGGGTTCATCGCGAGCAAGCTCGCTCCTACAGGGGTAGTCGATGTAGGATACAAGGCCTTCATTCTAGACATAGCGCCGTCTGGCGCCTAGCTGCCCATGCCCATTCAGAATTCTCCGTACCAAGCCTTCGCCACCCTGCTGACTTCCAGCGGTCACAACGTCTCGCCTGCCGAACTGCATGGCCTGCTGCTCGGCCGCAGCTGCGCCGGCGCCGGTTTCAATGCAGAAGAGTGGCTGATCGATGCCGCCGAGCTGCTCGAAGGTGAGCCGCAAGACAACGTTCGCAACGCCTTGATCGGCTTGCAAGAGATGGTCAAGGGCGAGCTCACCGGCGACGACGTGACCGTCGTTCTGCTGCTGCCGACCGATGACGCGCCGCTGGCTGACCGTGCCGCCGCACTGGGCCAATGGTGCCAGGGCTTCCTCAGCGGTTTCGGCCTGAACTGCCGCGACAGCAGCATGCTCAGCACCGAGGCCACCGAAGTGTTGCAGGATCTGGCGGCCATTTCCCAGGTGCAAGACGCGCTGGAAGAGTCCGACGACGGTGAAAGCGACTACATGGAAGTCATGGAGTACCTGCGTGTCGCGCCGCTGCTGCTGTTCTCGGAAACCCGCAAGCCAGACGCACCGGCTGCCGCCAAACCGTCGTTGCATTAATCGCGAGCCAGGAAAAGCCATCTGCCCATGATTCATATCCCGAAATCGGAATACAGCCGTCGCCGCAAGGCCTTGATGGCGCAGATGGAACCCAACAGCATCGCGATTCTGCCCGCCGCCGCGGTCGCCATCCGCAACCGCGACGTCGAGCATGTTTACCGCCAGGACAGCGACTTCCAGTACCTCAGCGGTTTCCCCGAGCCTCAAGCCGTTATCGTGCTGATGCCGGGTCGTGAGCATGGCGAATACCTGCTGTTTTGCCGTGAACGCAACGCCGAGCGAGAACTCTGGGACGGTCTGCGTGCCGGTCAGGAAGGCGCGATCCGCGACTTCGGTGCCGACGACGCTTTCCCCATCACTGACATCGACGACATCCTGCCGGGCCTGATCGAAGGGCGCGACCGGGTGTATTCGGCCATGGGCAGCAACCCGGAATTCGATCGCCACCTGATGGAATGGATCAACGTGATCCGCTCCAAGGCGCACCTCGGTGCGCAGCCGCCGAACGAATACGTTGCGCTGGATCATCTGCTGCACGACATGCGCCTGTATAAATCGGCGGCAGAAGTGAAGGTGATGCGCGAAGCCGCGCGGATTTCCGCTCAGGCGCATATTCGTGCGATGCAGGCCAGCCGGGCCGGGTTGCATGAGTACAGCCTTGAAGCCGAGCTTGATTACGAGTTCCGCAAGGGCGGGGCGAAGATGCCGGCGTATGGTTCGATCGTCGCGGCGGGGCGCAACAGCTGCATCCTGCATTACCAGCAGAATGACGCGGTGCTCAAGGACGGCGATCTGGTACTGATCGACGCCGGTTGCGAGATCGACTGCTACGCCAGCGACATCACGCGCACCTGGCCGGTCAACGGCAAGTATTCAGCGGAACAGAAGGCGATCTACGAGTTGGTGCTGGCTTCACAAGAAGCAGCCTTTGCCGAAATCGCCCCGAACAAACACTGGAATCAGGCGCACGAAGCCACGGTCCGGGTGATTACCACCGGTCTTGTGAAGTTGGGCCTGTTGCAGGGCAACGTCGACGAACTGATCGCCAGCGAAGCCTATAAAGCGTTTTACATGCACCGCGCCGGTCACTGGCTGGGCATGGATGTGCATGACGTCGGCGAGTACAAGGTCGGCGGCGAATGGCGCGTGCTGGAAGTCGGCATGGCGCTGACCGTGGAACCGGGGATCTACATCGCCCCGGACAACCAGAACGTAGCGAAGAAATGGCGCGGCATTGGCGTGCGCATCGAGGATGACGTTGTGGTCACCAAAACCGGCTGTGAAATCCTGACCAATGGCGTACCGAAAACGGTCGTCGAGATTGAAGCCTTGATGGCGCAAGCGCGGACAAAAGCAGCATGAGTCGAGTCAATCTGGCAATTATCGGTGGCGGCCTGGTCGGTGCCAGCCTGGCGTTGGCCTTGCAGGCCGGAGCCAAGGCGCGCGGCTGGAAGATCGTGCTGATCGAACCGTTTGCCCCCGGCCACACCTACCAACCGAGCTACGACGCCCGTTCTTCGGCGTTGTCCTACGGTGCCAAACAGATTTATCAACGGTTGGGCGTGTGGCAGGAAATCTCCCGCCGTGCCGAGCCGATCAAGCAGATTCACGTTTCCGACCGTGGCCGTTTCTCCACCGCGCGCTTGTCGGCGATGGAAGAGGGCGTGCCGGCGCTGGGTTATGTAGTGGAAAACGCCTGGCTCGGCCAATGCCTCTGGCAAGGTCTGGACAAGGACGTGGTCACCTGGCGCTGCCCGGCGGAAGTCACGCGCATGGAACCGCTGACCGACGGCTATCGCCTGACCCTCAGCGACGAAACAATGCTGGAGTGCGATCTCGCAGTGCTCGCTGATGGCGGCCGTTCCGGTCTGCGCGAGCAACTGGGGATCGGCATCAAAAAGCGCCCGTACAACCAGAGCGCGCTGATCGCCAACATCACCCCGAGCGAAGCGCACAACGGCATGGCGTTCGAGCGTTTCACCGACGACGGTCCGATGGCGTTGTTGCCGTTGCCGGAAAATCGTTGCGCATTGGTCTGGACCCGTCTGGGCATGGACGCGCAACGGCTTGCGGCCCTGGATGAACGCAGTTTCCTCAGCGAATTGCAGGGCGTGTTCGGTTACCGCCTCGGCACGTTGAAACAGGTCGGCGCACGGCATCTTTATCCGTTGACGCTGATCGAAGCCGAAGAGCAGGTGCGTCCGCATCTGGCGATCCTCGGCAACGCCGCCCACAGTCTGCACCCCATTGCCGGCCAGGGTTTCAACCTGTCGCTGCGTGATGCGCAAGCGTTGGCGGACGCGCTGCTGGCGAGCGAGACCTCGCTCGGCGATTTCGCGACCTTGCAGGCTTACCGCGAACGCCAGCGGATGGATCAGAACCTGACCGTGGGCTTCTCCGATCAGGTCACGCGGTTGTTCGGCAGCACTCAACCGCTGGTTTCGCTGGGCCGTAACATCGGCCTGCTCGGCCTCGATCTGCTGCCGCCGGCCAAGCGCTGGTTCGCCCGACAGGCCATGGGCCTGGGTACGCGTCCCGATGCGTAAGTGGCTGACGAGCAGGTTCGGCAAAGCGCGGTTGATGCGTTGGTTCATGACCTTCTACCCGCCGTACCTGGGCGCCGGGGTTCGCGTGCGGCACATCAGCGATGACTTTCGGGACATCACGGTGTCCATGGGCCTGGGCAGGTACAACCGCAATTACGTCGGCACGCAGTTCGGTGGCAGCCTGTATTCGATGGTCGATCCGTTCTACATGCTGATGCTGATGGAAAACCTCGGACGCAATTACATCGTCTGGGACAAAACGGCAGACATCGATTTCATCTCGCCGGGCAAAGGCCCGGTGTTCGCCAACTTCAGGGTCGACGAGACCTTGCTCGACGAAGTCCGCCGGCAAACGGCGAACGGCGAAAAATACCTGCCGCAATTGCAGGTCGATATCCACGACGGCGCCGGCACCTTGGTGGCGCGGGTCCAGAAAACCCTTTACGTGCGGCTCAAGCCGCAAGCGAGACAGGCTTAAAGCATGGACATGCGCGCAGATCTGCTGATTGTCGGAGCCGGAATGGTCGGCAGCGCCCTGGCGCTGGCGTTACAGGACAGCGGGCTGGAAGTCCTGCTGCTGGACGGCAGCCCGATGAGCGTCAAACCCTTCGACGGGCAAGCGCCGTTCGAACCGCGCGTGAGCGCGTTATCGGCGGCCAGCCAGCGGATTCTTGAACGCCTCGGCGTGTGGGATGGCATCGCCAGCCGGCGCAGCAGCCCGTACACCGACATGCATGTCTGGGACGGCAGCGGCACCGGGCAGATCCACTTTTCCGCCGCCAGCGTGCATGCCGAGGTGCTTGGGCACATCGTCGAGAACCGCGTGGTTCAGGACGCCTTGCTCGACCGTTTGCACGACTGCGACCTCGGGATGCTGGCCAATGCGCGCCTGGAGCAGATGCGCCGCTCTGGCGATGACTGGCTGCTGACGCTCGCCGATGGCCGCACCTTGCGTGCGCCTCTGGTGATTGCGGCGGATGGCGCCAACTCGGCGGTTCGGCGTCTGGCCGGGGTGGCCACGCGCGAGTGGGATTATCTGCACCATGCGATCGTGACCAGTGTGCGCAGCACCAGGCCTCATCAAATGACGGCCTGGCAGCGCTTCACGGACAACGGTCCCTTGGCGTTTCTGCCGCTGGAGCGCGACGGTCAGCAGGATTGGTGTTCGATTGTCTGGTCGACCACGCCGAGCGAAGCCGAACGGCTGATGGCGCTGGACGACACAGCGTTTTGCCTCGAACTGGAACGCGCCTTTGAAGGCCGGCTCGGCACGGTGCTGAGCGCCGACCCACGTCTTTGCGTGCCGCTGCGCCAGCGTCATGCCAAGCGGTATGTGGCCGAAGGCCTGGCGCTGATCGGCGACGCGGCGCACACCATTCACCCGTTGGCCGGGCAGGGGGTGAACCTCGGTTTCCTGGATGCCGCGGTCCTGGCTGAAGTGCTGCTGCAAGCGGCCGAACGGGGCGAGCGGTTGGCGGACGCGAAAGTGCTGAGCCGTTATGAGCGTCGGCGCATGCCGCATAACCTGGCGTTGATGGCAGCGATGGAAGGCTTCGAACGCTTGTTTCAGGCGGATCCGCTGCCGGTGCGCTGGTTGCGGAATACCGGGTTGAAGATCGTCGAGCAGATGCCGGAGGCCAAGGCGTTGTTTGTGCGTGAGGCGTTGGGGTTGACCGGGGATCTGCCGGCTCTGGCCAAGGCCTGACATCTTCGGCGGGGTTGATGGCCTCTTCGCGGGCAAGCCTCGCTCCTACAGGTCTTGTGTTGTACGCCAATGTCGCGATCAACTCGAAACCTGTAGGAGCGAGGCTTGCCCGCGAAGGCGTCGGCACATCCACCACACATTTCAAACCACGCAACATCTGGTAACTCCTCCGCAAACTGATCGATTGAGATGGTAAATGTGAGTCCTTATCATTTGCCCTCACTTTTCGAATTGAGAGATCGCTCCCATGTTGGCACCGAAGCGTCTACTGACAGCACTCGCCCTGACCCTGATCGGCAGCACCGTCGCCCAGGCCGCTGACGAGGTGGTGGTTTACTCCTCGCGTATCGACGAGCTGATCAAGCCGGTGTTCGACGCCTACACCGCGAAAACCGGCGTGCAGGTGAAGTTCATCACCGACAAGGAAGCGCCGCTGATGCAGCGCATCAAGGCCGAGGGCGAGAACGCCACCGCCGACCTGCTGCTGACCGTCGATGCCGGCAACCTGTGGCAAGCCGAGCAGATGGGCATCCTGCAACCTTTCACTTCGAAAACCATCGACGCCAACATCCCGCCGCAATACCGTGCGGCTTCTCATGCCTGGACCGGCCTGAGCCTGCGGGCGCGGACCATCGCGTACTCCACCGACCGGGTGAAACCGGGCGAGTTGACCACTTACGAAGGTCTGGCCGACAAAAACTGGGAAGGCCGCCTGTGCCTGCGTACGGCGAAGAAGGTCTACAACCAGTCACTGACCGCCACCATGATCGAAGTGAATGGCGCCGAGAAAACCGAGAAGATCCTCAAAGGCTGGGTCAACAACCTGTCCACCGACGTGTTCTCCGATGATGTCGCGGTATTGGAAGCAATCAACGCCGGCCAGTGCGACGTCGGCATCGTCAACACTTACTACTACGGCCGTCTGCACAAGCAGAAGCCTGATCTGGCGGTGAAGCTGTTCTGGCCGAATCAGGCTGATCGAGGCGTACACGTCAATCTTTCCGGCATTGGCCTGACCAAGCACGCGCCGCACCCGGAAGCGGCCAAGGCGCTGGTGGAGTGGATGACCACGCCTGAGGCGCAGAAGATCTTCGCTGATGTGAACCAGGAATTCCCGGCCAACCCTACGGTGGCGCCGTCCGCGGAAGTCGCCGCTTGGGGCAAGTTCGTCGCCGATACCTTGCCGGTGGAAGTCGCTGGCAAACGTCAGGCTGAAGCGATTCGCATGATGGATCGGGCTGGCTGGAACTGAGTCTGTCGATATACTGCGCCCCGCCTGTGTGCAGACACCGCTGACCCTGTAGGAGCGAGCCTGCTCGCGATGAATGTTAACGATAACGCGGGGTGCCTGACGGTCCGCGGTGTCGTGACGTTCATCGCGAGCAGGCTCGCTCCTACAATGGCCTCTGTATATCGTCCATCCGCTTGAGAGTTTGTCCTTGGCCCACCCCGCCCAACGCCGCTGGTATCCCCTGGTCTTCGCCATCGCTGCGCTGGTCTTGCTGCCCCTCAGCGTTCTGTTGCTCTCCTGGCAAACCATCGATCATCAAATCTGGTCCCACCTTTGGGACACGCAGATGCCGCGGCTGCTGGGCAACACGCTGACCCTGGTGCTTGGCGTCGGTGCCGGCGTAACGCTGCTGGGTGTCAGCCTCGCCTGGCTCACCAGCCTCTGCGAATTCCCAGGTCGGCGCTGGCTGGATTGGGCGTTGATGCTGCCGTTCGCGATTCCCGCCTACGTGTTGGCGTTCGTCTTCGTCGGATTGCTGGATTTTGCCGGTCCCGTTCAAACGTTGATGCGCGAATGGTTCGGCACGGGCCTGCGACTGCCGCGAGTCCGCTCGACCGGCGGCGTCATCCTTGTTCTGGTACTGGTCTTCTATCCCTACGTTTACCTGCTGGCGCGCACGGCGTTTCTCGCTCAAGGCAAAGGCCTGATGGAAGCGGCGCGAGTCCTGGGGCAATCGCCGTGGCAGGCGTTCTGGCGCGTCGCGCTGCCGATGGCACGCCCGGCCATCGGTGCGGGCGTGGCGTTGGCGCTGATGGAAACCCTGGCGGATTTCGGTGCGGTGTCGGTGTTCAACTTCGACACGTTCACGACAGCGATCTACAAAACCTGGTACGGCTTCTTCAGCCTTTCGACTGCCGCACAACTGGCCAGCCTGTTGCTGTTGGTGGTGATGGTCGTGCTGTACGGCGAGCGCCGCGCGCGCGGGGCCAACCGCGCAAGCAATGAACGACCGCGGGTCAAAGCGCTGTATCACCTGCGCGGCTTCAAAGCGCTGGCAGCGATGAGCTGGTGCGGTCTGGTGTTTGCCTGCGCCTTCGTGATCCCGGTGCTGCAATTGGTTGTGTGGTTCTGGCAGCGCGGGCGTTTCGACCTGGATGAGCGTTACACCGGCCTGATCGTCCACACCTTGTATCTGGGCGGCATGGCGGCGCTGATTACTGTCAGCGTTGCGCTGGTGCTGGCATTTGCTCGGCGCCTGGCGCCGACCCGGGCGATCCGCTCCGGTGTCAGCCTGGCCAATCTCGGCTATGCGTTGCCGGGGTCGGTGTTGGCGGTGTCGATCATGTTGGCGTTCAGTTATCTGGATCGCGAACTGGTGATTCCGCTGTCGGGATGGTTGGGTGGTGCCGGCAAGCCGTTGTTGTTGGGTAGCCTGTCGGCCTTGCTGCTGGCCTATCTGGTGCGATTCATCGCGGTGGCTTACGGGCCGCTGGAAAACAGCCTGGCGCGAATACGGCCATCTTTGCCCGAAGCGGCACGTAGCCTTGGAGTCGGTGGTCCGCGACTGTTTTTCAAAGTGTATCTGCCGTTATTGCTGCCCGGCACATTGAGCGCTGCGTTGCTGGTGTTCGTCGACGTACTCAAGGAAATGCCCGCGACCCTGCTGATGCGGCCGTTTGGCTGGGATACGCTGGCCGTGCGCATCTTCGAAATGACCAGCGAGGGCGAGTGGGCGAGGGCGTCATTGCCGGCGTTGACCCTGGTTTTGGTCGGGCTGTTACCGGTCATCGGATTGATTCGACGTTCAGCGCATCGAAACACCTAGGTGTCAGTCCTACACCTTGAGGCTACAATGCGCGGCATTCGGTGCGGTCCGTCCTACAGACCCGGTTGCTGATATCGGCTGAAAGCCTTCTATTTCAAGGCGTTCACTCCGTGCAGCATCGGCCCGCACCTTCGCCACGCCCGGAAGGAGAAACCCATGGGACAGCGTACGCCTCTGTATGACCTTCATCTCGCCCTCGGCGCGAAGATGGTCGATTTTGGCGGTTGGGATATGCCTCTGCATTACGGCTCGCAGGTCGAGGAACACCATCAGGTGCGCCGCGATTGCGGGGTTTTCGATGTATCCCACATGACCGTGATCGATGTCAGCGGCGGGCAGGCCAAGGCCTGGCTCCAGCATTTGCTGGCCAACGACGTCGAACGCCTGCACAGCCCCGGCCGTGCCTTGTACAGCACCATGCTCAATGAACGTGGCGGCATCGTCGACGACATGATCGTCTATCGTCTCGACGACGGTTATCGCCTGGTGGTCAATGCCTCCACCCGCGATCAGGACCTGGCGTGGATGCAGGCGCACCTCGACGGCTTCGATGTGCAGCTCAACGAGCGCTCCGAGCTGGCGATGCTGGCCATTCAAGGCCCACATGCCCGACACAAAATCTCCGAACTGGTCACCCAGTCTCGCGGCAACCTGATCCAGTTGCTCAAGCCGTTCGAAGGTCAGCCTGACGGTGACTGGTTCATCGCGCGCACCGGCTACACCGGCGAAGACGGTCTGGAAATCATTTTGCCGGCCAGTCAGGCACCGGGTTTCTTCAACGATCTGGTGGGTGCAGGCATCTCGCCGATTGGCCTTGGCGCACGGGATACGCTGCGTGTCGAAGCCGGCATGAACCTGTACGGTCAGGACATTCATCAAGATGTTTCGCCGCTGGCCTCGAACATGGCCTGGAGCATTGCCTGGGAGCCGGCCTCTCGCCAGTTCATCGGCCGCGTCGCTCTGGAAGCTGAACGGGCAGGCGGCGTACAGCACAAACTGGTGGGGCTGGTCCTTGAGGAACGTGGGGTTTTGCGCGCTCATCAAGTGGTCCGCATCGCCAATGTTGGCGAAGGAGAGATCACCAGTGGTAGTTTCTCTCCTACGCTTAGCAAGTCGATTGCACTGGCGCGCGTGCCAATGGCGACTGCCGACCGCGCAGAAGTGGAAATCCGTGGCAAGTGGTACCCGGTCCGAGTGGTCAAACCGACCTTCGTACGCCATGGCAAAACCTTGATTTAACCTTTTCTGGCGGGCAACGACCGCTGACAATTTTCTTGAGGACACAGAACATGAGCGATATCCCTGCCGACCTGCGTTTTGCCGAAAGTCACGAATGGGCCCGTCTGGAAGCCGATGGCACCGTCACTGTGGGCATCAGCGATCACGCTCAGGAAGCCTTGGGCGATGTGGTGTTCGTTGAGCTGACTGAAGTCGGTAATGTGTTTGCAGCCGAAGATCAGGCGGGTGTTGTGGAGTCGGTTAAAGCCGCCTCCGACATCTACTCACCGATTGCCGGTGAAGTGATCGCGGTCAATGAAGACCTGAGCGGTTCGCCTGAGTTGCTCAACTCCGACCCGTACGGTGCCTGGATCTTCAAGCTCAAGCCAAGCAACACCGCCGATCTGGACAAACTGCTTGATGCGGCTGGCTACAAGGCCGCCATCGGCGAGTAAACATCGCCAAAAGCGGATCCGCTACAAGAGCGCCGCGTTTTCCTTTCCTGGAGAACGCGGCGTTTTTGTTTAATGCCGTGCGGTGAGGTCTTGCTGTGAAGGTTTGCTGAACAGTCATGCCGCCATTGCTACCGCTTTGTTTACCCTGGCGTGAAGCGCCGTTACCTGGTCGTCTGTCAGATGTGTTGCCGGTTCGCCCGGAACCCAAACACCGCTGTCGTTGTAAGTGATTGTTTTGGTCTCTCCGTCATTGACCGTGACGACGTAAGAGTTAGATACATTTCCGGCGATTAAAGACCCCACCGCCTGGGCTGTGCCGAACCATAGTTGGAACTGGTTTTTTGGTGTCATGGTGGTTGCACCGATGCTCATGCCGCCTGAACAGTTCACCCAAATATTGTTACCTTTGGAGTCCAGCAATATTTCTCTAGGGTTGCCCGGTAATTGGTTGTTGATCAAAACATCGCCAGAGACACCGCCATTTGTGGCGGGGCTGAATACGCCATATTCATTGAGTGTCGTTTTTTGTCCCATGTTGATGGGGAGGTTTTTACCTCCTGAAGTAAATGTAATATCCCCCTCTTGAAATGGAGTGTTTGTAAAGTTGATCATGAAGGAATTGCTGGATATATCGAATATGTTTTTGTATTGATAACTAGGCTGGGTTACTGTGGCCTTTGCAGCCTTTGAGAACCATATGGCGGTAAAGCTGTTGTTTACCATTTTTGCAAGGTAAAGGCTGTAGTTATTGGTTTTTTGAGCGATCAGTTGTGCCTCTTCGATATAAACAATAATTTGTTGTTGGCTCATGGCGGTTTTCCATTTTGTCCTGCATTTCTACAGCGTTGGAACAGTCAATAAAAAACCCTGTAGATCCAGGATGTACAGGGTTTTTTGAACAGGTTTGCACGTTGAAGACGGTCAACGGTTAGACGATATGCTTTCGGTCCATTGTGCAAACGATGCTCGATCTGCCCTCCATGCTATGCCGCTACTTTGATCCCCACCCTGGCATGCAGTGCGGCGACGTCCTTGTCGCTGAGGCGGTCTGCGGGTTCACCTGCTACCCAAACACCGGCATTGGTATAGGTAATGGTCACGCTTTGTCCATCGACCACGGATACGGTAGTCGAGTAAGACAGGTTTTGAGCAATCAATGAGCCTGTTTCTTGTAGATTGCCGAACCATAGTTGGTATTCACTTTTTGGTGTTAACGTCGCGGTACCAATGTTCATGCCACTCTCACGGTTTACCCAAATATTTTGGCCCTTGGCATCCAGCAATATTTCGTGTGGGTTGGCTTGTAACTGGTTGACGATCAGAATATCCGATGGCTTGGTGTCATTTTTTGGTGGCGAAAATGTGCCGTTTGTATCCAGTATGGTCGATTGGCCTGTGCTGATTGGCCGGTTTTTCCCACCGGATGTGAAGGTGACATTGCCTGTTGTCACGGGGTCGTTTGTATAGTTGACCATGAATGAGGGAGTCGTTAAATCAAACGTATTTTTGTATTGATAGCTAGGGTTGTTGACGGTAGCTACAGGGCCTTTTGACTGCCAGATCACGGTGAAGCTGTTATTTACTTTTTTTGCCAGATAGAAGCTGTAGTTGTTATTTTTTTGTGCCTTCAATTGCTCTTCTTCGATATATGCAACTATTTGTTGGCTGCTCATTTTTGAACTCCATTTCGAATAAAGCGTAGCTTGGGTTGTTTGTAACTGGGTAGTGGCTTTTTGGTTCCGTTGCCCAGTCCTCAACAAACATAGCATGCGGATTATTGTGCTATAGATCTATTGGCTATGGTTTGATTCTATCTATCGCGATTGGTTTTTTAAGAATTTGACTGTTTTAATAAGTGTTGGCTTTTCACCTATTTGCAAGCGCCGTTGCGCGGGAACTTATGAAGAGTTTTATTTTTGGCGAGTAAGAATAACTATTTATAACTATCGGCGATGTATATATCGCTGAAATGAAAGAGCCTCAAAGTCCTGGCGTGTTTTATATGCATCAGGGACGGGCCGCGTCCAAAGACGCCATGCCTCGCGCAGGGGAGCTATGCTGGTTTGACCGTGTTGCATCGACGTTGAGCGCCAGTCAAGAGAGAGCCCGTCATGTCCCAGTTGCCGTCCTTGAGCCAGTTACGCGACCCCAATGCCTTCCTCCGCCGTCACCTCGGGCCCGATGCCGCCGAGCAGCAGGCGATGCTCGACAGCCTCGGCGTTGGTAGCCGTGTCGAGCTGATCGAGCAGACGGTGCCGCCGGGAATCCGCCTTAACCGGGCGCTAGACCTGCCACCCGCCCTCGACGAACAGGCCGCGCTGGCCAAGCTGAGGGGCTACGCCGAGCAGAACCAGGTCTGGACCAGCCTGATCGGCATGGGCTACCACGGCACGCTGACGCCGACCGTCATTTTGCGCAATGTCCTGGAAAACCCCGGTTGGTACACCGCCTACACGCCGTATCAACCCGAGATTGCCCAAGGTCGGCTCGAAGCGCTGCTGAACTTCCAGCAATTGACCATCGACCTCACGGGGCTGGAACTGGCCAATGCCTCGCTGCTGGACGAGGCCACGGCGGCGGCGGAAGCCATGGCCCTGGCCAAGCGTGTCGCCAAGTCCAGGAGCAATCTGTTCTTCGTCGATGAAAACTGTCATCCGCAGACCATCTCCGTGGTGCAGACCCGGGCCGCAGGTTTCGGTTTCGAGCTGATCATCGACGCTGTGGATAACTTGAAGCAGCACCAGGTATTCGGCGCGCTGTTGCAGTATCCCGACACCCACGGCGAGATTCGCGATCTGCGTCCGTGGATTGATCACTTGCACGCCCAGCAAGCCCTGGCCTGCGTCGCCACCGATCTGCTGAGCCTGCTGTTGCTGACGCCGCCGGGAGAATTGGGCGCCGACGTGGTGTTCGGCTCGTCCCAGCGGTTTGGCGTGCCCATGGGTTACGGCGGCCCCCACGCGGCGTTTTTTGCCAGTCGAGATGAATACAAACGTGCGATTCCGGGGCGAATCATCGGCGTCTCGAAAGACGCGCGCGGCAACATTGCGTTGCGCATGGCCCTGCAAACCCGCGAGCAACACATCCGCCGGGAGAAGGCCAACTCGAACATCTGCACCGCCCAAGTGCTGCTGGCCAATATCGCCAGTTTCTATGCGGTCTACCACGGTCCGGAGGGGCTGAAGCAGATTGCCCAGCGTGTTCACCGGCTGACCTGCATCCTCGCCACGGGTCTGGAGCGCCGTGGCATCACCCGCCCGAACAAACACTTCTTCGACACGTTGACGCTGGAGGTCGGTGGCACTCAAACCGCGATCATCGAAAGCGCGCAGGCCGCGCAGATCAACCTGCGGATTCTGGGGCGCGGGCAATTGGGCCTCAGCCTCGACGAAACCTCTGACGAAAGTACCGTGGCGAAATTGTTCGATGTCTTCCTGGGAGCCGATCACGGGCTCAACGTCGACGAACTGGACGCTGAAACTCTGCCTTCCGGCATTCCTGACGGGCTGCTGCGCACTTCGCCTTACTTGCGTCATCCGGTGTTCAGCGCCCATCACAGCGAAACCGAGATGCTGCGTTACCTCAAGCAATTGGAGAACAAGGACCTGGCGCTCAATCAATCGATGATTCCGCTCGGCTCTTGCACCATGAAGCTCAACGCCACCAGCGAAATGATCCCCATCACCTGGCCGCAATTCGCCAACTTGCACCCCTTTGTGCCGAAAGAGCAGGCGGCCGGTTATACGCTGATGATCGAAGAACTGGAGCGCTGGCTCTGCGCGATCACCGGTTTCGATGCGATCTGCATGCAGCCCAACTCAGGTGCCCAGGGCGAGTACGCGGGGTTGCTGGCGATTCGCAAATACCACGAGAGTCGGCATCAAGGCGGGCGGGATATCTGCCTGATCCCGTCCTCGGCCCACGGCACAAACCCCGCTTCAGCGCAGATGGCCGGAATGCGCGTGGTGATCGTCGAATGTGACGAGGCGGGCAACGTCGATCTGGAAGATCTGAAAGGCAAGGCTGCCGAAGCGGGCGACAAACTCGCCTGCTTGATGGCGACGTATCCTTCGACCCACGGCGTGTACGAAGAAGGCATCAGCGAGATCTGTGAAGTTATCCACAGTCACGGCGGTCAGGTGTACATGGATGGCGCCAACCTCAATGCGCAAGTCGGGTTGGCGCGGCCGGCGGACATTGGTGCCGACGTTTCCCATATGAATTTGCACAAGACCTTCTGCATTCCCCACGGCGGTGGCGGGCCCGGCATGGGGCCGATTGGCGTGCGGGCGCACCTGGCGCCGTTCGTGGCCAACCACCCGGTAGTGGCGATTGACGGCCCGCTGCCGGAGAACGGCGCAGTCAGCGCAGCGCCCTGGGGCAGCGCGAGCATTCTGCCGATCAGCTGGATGTACATCGCGATGATGGGGCCGCAACTGGCGGACGCCAGCGAAGTGGCGATCCTCGCAGCGAATTACCTGGCGCAGCATTTGTCGGGTGCATTCCCGGTGCTCTACACCGGGCGCAACGAGCGTGTGGCCCACGAATGCATCCTTGATCTGCGGCCGCTCAAAGTGCTGACCGGCATCAGCGAAGAGGACGTCGCCAAGCGCCTGATGGACTACGGCTTCCACGCGCCGACCATGTCCTTTCCGGTACCGGGCACCTTGATGGTCGAGCCGACCGAAAGTGAATCGAAGGCGGAACTGGACCGCTTTATCGGGGCGATGCTGAGTATCCGTGCGGAAATCACCGAAGTGCAAAACGGCAATTGGCCGGCGGAAGACAATCCGCTGAAACGGGCGCCGCACACCTTGGCCGACATCACTGGGGTTTGGGAACGGCCCTACACCATCGAACAGGGCGTCACGCCGGACGCGCACACCAAGGCGCATAAATATTGGCCGGTGGTGAATCGTGTCGATAACGTCTACGGCGACCGGAACCTGTTTTGCGCGTGTGTCCCGGTGGACGACTATCGCTGAAACGATGTCCCTGTAGGAGCGAGGCTTGCCCGCGAAGGCGGTGTATCAGTCGATATAAATGCTGAATATCCTGCCGTCTTCGCGGGCAAGCCTCGCTCCTACAAGGGGTTTTGTGTTGGGCACAAAAAATGCCGCTCATGTGAGCGGCATTTTTGTTCAGCCGTAAATCTTACTTCGACGCGACGGCATTCTTCGCCAGGATCGCATTCGCCAGTTCCATATCCGTGGCCTGCAGGCCCGGGTTGTCGGCGCGTACTTTCTGCATTGCGGCTTCCAGATAGGGGCCGCGAATAGCGCCGTCACTGGCGACAAAGCTGCCGGCGTCGTCCTGGGCGGCGACGATCAGCTTTTGATCCCTGGAGGTCAGGTAGGACGAACCGGTGGTGGCACCGGAAGTAAGGACGTTACGCCAAAAGCTGTCATCAGCCATCGCCGAACCGACTGGAAGGGACAACACGGCGAGGGTAGCAACAGCAAGTTTGAAACGCATGATGGGTGACTCCACTGGGTTAACTACGCGGGGTTGGATTGCCAATGACCCTGCCGAGTTCCATCACGGTCGCAGCTACTTTTGTTCACTCTGCGGTGTCACCCGCAGCACCTCCTCGATCGTCGTCAAACCTGCGGCGACTTTCTGTGCGCCCGACAGTCGCAAGCTGCGCATGCCTTCCTTGAAAGCCTGGCGCCGTATCGCCAGCAAGTCGGTGTCGGGGTTGATCAGCGCTTTGAGGCCGTCCGTCAGTTGCATGATTTCGTACACCCCGGCGCGGCCGCGATAGCCGGTGTCGCGGCATTCCAGGCAACCGATGGCGCGTTGCGCATTGCCAGGCAATGGCGCTTGCCAGGGTTTGGTCAGGGTTTGCCAGTCTTCTTCACTCAGGGTCAGCGGGGCCTTGCAGTGCGGGCACAACGTACGGACCAGCCGCTGCGCCATGACGCCGAGCACTGTGGCCTTGATTAGGTAATGCGGCACGCCGAGTTCCAGCAGGCGGCTGATGGCGCTGGGCGCGTCATTGGTGTGCAGCGTCGATAGCACCAAGTGGCCGGTGAGCGCGGCCTGAATCGCCATTTCGGCCGTCTCCAGGTCCCGGATCTCGCCGATCATGATGATGTCCGGGTCTTGCCGCATCAGTGCGCGCACACCGGCGGCGAAGGTCAGGTCGATGTTGTGCTGGACCTGCATCTGGTTGAAGGCCGGCTCGACCATCTCGATCGGGTCTTCGATGGTGCAGAGGTTGACCTCCGGCGTCGCCAGTTTTTTCAGGGTGGTGTAGAGCGTGGTGGTCTTGCCCGAACCGGTCGGGCCGGTCACCAGAATGATGCCGTTGGGCTGGCTCGTCATGTCCTGCCAGCGGCGCAGGTCTTCGGCGGAAAACCCAAGCTGATCGAAATCCTTGAGCAGCACTTCCGGGTCGAAAATCCGCATGACCATTTTTTCGCCGAACGCCGTCGGTAACGTCGACAGCCGCAGTTCGACTTCGCCGCCATCCGGGGGCTTGGTTTTGACCCGGCCGTCCTGGGGTTTGCGTTTTTCCGCGACGTTCATCCGCCCCAGGCTCTTCAGGCGACTGACAATCGCCATGGTCACCTGCGGCGGGAATTGATAGACGTTGTGCAACACGCCGTCGATGCGAAAGCGCACCGTGCCTTGCTCGCGTCGGGGCTCGATGTGGATATCGCTGGCGCGTTGCTGGAAAGCGTACTGGAACAGCCAGTCGACAATATTGACGATGTGCGCGTCGTTGGCGTCCGGTTCCTGATCGCTGGCACCGAGGTTGAGCAGTTGTTCGAAATTGCCCAGGGTACTGGTTTGATGATCGTTGTTGGTTGCGCCGCTGACCGATTTGGCCAGGCGAAAGAACTCCACGCTGAAGCGCTGGATGTCCACCGGGTTGGCCACCACCCGTTTGATCGGCAGCTTCAACACATGGGTCAGGTCGGCTTCCCAACCTTTGACGTAAGGCTGGGCGCTGGCCACGGTCACGGCGTCGCGATCGATGGACACCGCGAGAATCTTGTGGCGCTGGGCGAAGGCGTAGGACATCAACGGCGTAACGGCCGCGACATTGATTTTCAGCGGATCGATGCGCAGATAAGGCTGACCGGCCTGCTGCGACAGCCACAGGGTCAGGCTTTCCAGATCGAGGTGTTTACCGGGACGGCTGAGGTCATCCAGCTGTTGGCTGGCGATGAACTCCAGCGGGTGCATCTGGCCATTGGCGGCGTGACGGCGGCGGGCATTCAGTGCGTGCTCGGCCGAGTCCTGGCTGATAAAGCCCTGGGCGACCAACTCGCGCAGCAAATCATTGAGATCCAGCCAGCGGTCCTGAAGGGCAAGTTGAACGGACATGCGGGCTCCTCGTGAACAACAGTTCGCAAAGGATAGTCGTGGACCCACCGACCGTTGGGCCACTACCCGACGAATCCGTATCGGGTTTTTTCAGCCCGTCGCCTGAGCGGCTTCAGCCCACGCAGAATCAGACGCTTGCAGGTCTACCGAGCAGACGCTGATCAGGTTACGCAGTTTTTCCGCGATCACTTGAGCGCGGTGCCAGCTCAGTCCATCCATGACGATGTCGATCGCCAGCAGATCTTCCGTGCGCTGTACGTTGACCTGTTGCGGCGTCAGGAACTGCAGTGCGAACAGGTTGAGCGCCCGACACAGCAGGTCCGGTTCGGCTTCGGCCAGCAGTTGATAGTGCACACGACACTGGGTGTTGCTGGCGTTCCAGACATCGGCGCGGGTGGGCGAGGTGTTCACGGCTTCAAGATGCGGCATGGTCGGTCTCCAAAATCACTGGAGGAATTTTTACATTCGATGCCGGGCATTTCTTATCTATGATGGGGCTAATTAACGATTTATCGAATCGTGCGATTCAACAAGGCGTCAATTACAGGTTTTTCTATGCAAAGCGAACTGGATGGCTACGACCGCAAGATTCTCGCGTTGCTGCAAGAGGACGCTTCGCTCTCCAGCGCGCAGATCGCCGAGCAGGTGGGGCTTTCGCAGTCGCCGTGCTGGCGGCGGATTCAGCGGATGAAGGAGGAGGGGATCATTCGTGGTCAAGTGACGCTGCTGGACCGGAAGAAAATCGGGCTCAACACGCAGATCTTTGCCGAGGTCAAACTCAACGCGCACGGGCGTTCGAACTTCACTGAGTTCACCGAGGCGATTCGCGGTTTTCCCGAAGTGCTGGAGTGTTATGTGCTGATGGGGTCGGTGGATTTCTTGTTGCGGATTGTCACGGCGGACATCGAGGCGTATGAGCGGTTTTTCTTTGAGAAGCTGTCGATGGTGCCGGGGATTCAGGAGGTGAACTCGATTGTGGCGTTGTCGGAGATCAAGTCGACGACGAGTTTGCCGGTCTGAGATTTTGTGGTGAATGCACGGGCCTCTTCGCGGGCAAGC
>NZ_AKJI01000006.1:0-23438 GCF_000282415.1 Pseudomonas sp. GM60 | reverse complement strand
GTCTTCGCGGGAAATCGCCATCACCGACGACCGCGGCTTGCCGTTCGGCAAGTGCTCAGGGAACGTCGAGCCACCGTTTTCCCCCGGATGCTGAATCCCGACAAACAGCGTCTTCTGGTCCGGAGAGAAGCTGATCCCCGTCACCTCGCAACCCACCGGCCCGACCATGAAGCGACGGATCTCACCGGTCACCGGGTCGGCACAGAGCATCTGGTTGTTGCCCATGCCGGCAAAATCACCGGCGTTGCTCGAATCGCCATCGGTCAGGATCCACAAGCGTCCGGCCTTGTCGAAACCCAGGCCGTCCGGGCTGTTGAACATGTTCTGCGGCGTGATGTTCGACGAACCGCCCTTCGGCGTGCCGGCGTGGACACCCGGGTTGCCGGCGACCACAAACAGATCCCAGGCAAAGCTTTTCGAGCCGTGATCATCACGGTCGGTGCGCCAGCGCAGAATCTGCCCGTAGACGTTCTTCTCGCGCGGGTTCGGCCCGCCCACCGGTTGACCGTCTTCACCGCGCTTGGCGTTGTTGGTCAGCGTGCAATAAACCTGGCCATCCTTGGGGCTGACGACGATCCATTCAGGACGGTCCATGCGTGTGGCTTTCACCACCGTGGCGGCGAGTCGTGCATGAATCAGCACCTCGGCCTGATCGGCAAAACCGCTGCTGGCGTCGATGCCGTTTTTGCCGTGGGTCAGCTCGATCCACTCGCCCTGGCCTTTCGGGTGATCGGCATTGCCGTCGCCCGCGTCGAAACGCGCCACGTACAAGGTGCCGTGGTCCAGCAGGTCGCGGTTGGCTTTCGGGTTCTTGTGGTTGATCTTGTCGCGGCTGACGAACTTGTAGATGAACTCGCCGCGTTCGTCGTCGCCCATGTACACCACGGCGTGGCCGTCATGGGTTTCGGCCAGGGCCGCGTTTTCATGTTTGAAGCGGCCCAGCGCGGTGCGCTTGACCGGTGTCGATGTCGGATCGAACGGGTCGATTTCCACCACCCAGCCATGACGGTTGAGTTCGTTGGGGTTCTTCGCCAGGTCAAAGCGCTCGTCGTGTTGATGCCAGTTGATCTCTTTACTGGTCGCCACCGCACCGTAGCGTTTTTGCGCCGGGTCGAATTTCTGCTCGGCATTGCTGCTGCCGAAGCAATCGGTGAAGTTCTCTTCACAGGTCAGGTAGGTGCCCCACGGCGTCTTGCCGTTGGCGCAGTTCTGGAAGGTGCCGAGCACGTTCTTGCCGTGCGGGTCGGCGCTGGTTTTCACCAGCGCGTGGCCGGCAGCCGGGCCGCTGAGGCTGATCGGTGCGTTGCCGTGAATGCGGCGGTTGTAGCGCGAGCCCTGAACGAATTGCCATTGGCCGTTCTTGCGCTGCACCTCGATCACCGACACGCCTTCGCAGGCCAGCGCCTTGCGCACTTCTTCGGCCGATTGCGGCATGCCGCCGTGCGGGTAGAGGTAGCGGTAGTTGGTGTATTCGTTGTTGATCGCCATCAGCGCCCGGTCTTTCTCGCCCGGAAATTCGAACAGGCTCATGCCGTCGTTGTTGTCGCCGAACTGGACTTCCTGTTGCTCGGCGCTGCCGTTGCCGCTTGGATCGAATGCCGGACCGTTCTTTTGCAGCGGCTGGCCCCAGCTGATCAGCACCGAAGACTTGTAGCCCGGTGGCAGGGTGATTGCGTCGCTGGTGGCGGCGGGAATGCTGTCGAAACCCAACAGTTTGCTGGTGCCTGCGCTGACACTGGCCGCGAGTACGCTGCGGCTCAGCAGGTTGCCGCCGAGGAACATCGCGGCACCGCACAGGGCGCCCGCGCTGATGAAACCACGACGGCTGAGGCCGACCATTTGCTCGAGGTCGGTGGATTGGTTGTCTTCTAATAGGCTCACATCAGGCTCCCTGCTGGTTTTTGCAGTCACCTTAAAGCGCGTTAATGACGCTTGTGTTTCAGAGCGGTGTACCGAGCAGCACATTGGAGGGGGAAAATTGCACCCGCAGCGCTTTGCCGGTGGCCAGACCGTGGGTTCGCAAGTGCAGCGGTTCGGCCAGCGCGCACAGCGTCTGGCCATTGGGCAGGCCGATGCGCACTTCACTCGGGCCGTCTTCGGCGTCGAGGATTTCTTCAAGGGTGCCGGCCAGGCAATTGTGTCCGGGCGTTGCCTCGTCATCGATACCCAACAGGTCGAGCCAGCCGGCCTTGATCAAGGCGACGACTTCGGTGCCGGTTTGCAGCTCCAGGCGCAGGGTGCTGTCGTGAGTGATCTGCGCCACGAGGATCAAGCCTTCAGCCAGTTCCAGGCGGATCAGGTCGTTGCGTCCCTGAGCTTCGATTTCCACGACTTTGCCGTGCAGTTGATTGCGCGCGCTGGTTCTGAGCATCAGACGGCCGAGGAGGTTGAGGTCGCTGGCGTCTTCGGCGGCCTCCAACACCTGCGCCTGCAACGTTTGCAGCTTTTGATACAAACGCAATACGCGTTCGCCTTCGCTGGACAGCTTGGCGCCACCGCCGCCCTTGCCGCCGACGCTGCGCTCCACCAGCGGTTTCTGCGCGAGGTTGTTCAGCTCGTCGATGGCATCCCATGCAGCTTTGTAACTCAGGCCCGCGCTTTTCGCGGCGCGAGTGATCGAGCCCTGTTCGGCGATGTGTTGCAGCAAGGCGATGCGCTGCGGGCGACGGACAATGTGCTGGGACAACAACGTAGGCAAGGACATGGCGAGACGCTTTGGCGGGTGATGATGGTGAGGACGTTGGCGGCTGGAAGCCCGGGAGTCAAGTCAGCCACGATTCCTGTAGGAGCGAGCTTGCTCGCGATGGACTTGAGAACGACGCGTTCATTCAGAAAGCGCGCATTATCGTTAACGTCCATCGCGAGCAAGCTCGCTCCTACAGTCAGGCTGTGTCGCCGGGTTTGGGTGTTCGGGCCAGGCAGTAGACGTCGACTCGCTCGGCACCGGCATCCATTAATAGACGAGCCAATGCCTGGGCCGTGGCGCCGGTGGTCAGTACGTCGTCAACCAGCGCCAGGTGACGGCCCTTGATCAGCGCTCCGGGCATCAGGGCGAAGGCGTTACGCAGGTTCTTCCTGCGTGCATCAGCCTTCAGCTCCTGTTGCGCGCTGGTGTCCTGAATCCGCTTGAGCAGTTGTTCGTCACAGGGGATATCCAGGCTGGCGCTCAACCAGCGGGCCAGCATCGCAGCCTGGTTGAAGCCCCGTTGGCGCAGACGTTTAGCGGCGAGCGGAACGGGGACCAACGCATCTGGCCGTTCCAACCCTTCATCGAAGCGATGTTGCAGGGATTGAGCAAGAAGTTCGGCGAGCAGGCGACCATACGGCCACTTCGCGCTGTGCTTGAATCGGGTGATCAAGCTGTCGACCGGAAAACCATAGGTCCACGGGGCAATGACTTGCTCGAAAGGCGGCGGTTGCTGCAAGCACTGGCCGCACGTCAGGCCCGCCGCAGGTAATGGCAGGGCGCAGGTCTGGCAGTGATCGCCGAGCCAGGGCAGCTCGGTTTCGCAAGCCATGCAGATCGGCGTGGCTTCTTCGGCCGTCTCGTCGCAGAGCAAACAGGTTTGGTTGTTTTTTAACCAGATGTAAACCGGTCCTTCGTATCGTGGTTGACAGCGCATCGCTCTTCCTTAAATATGCCGAACATCCGTGTCGCGTCTGTGGGTATTCCGTCCCCCGACCGCTTGCCCAGCATAAAACAAAGGAAACGCCCATGAGCGCCAGCACCTCTGCAACCCTGCGTCATGACTGGTCTTTGGCCGAAGTCAAAGCACTCTTCGTTCAGCCATTCAATGACCTGCTGTTTCAGGCGCAGACCGTGCACCGCGCGCATTTCGACGCCAACCGCGTCCAGGTTTCCACGTTGCTCTCGATCAAGACCGGCGCCTGCCCGGAAGATTGCAAATATTGTCCGCAGTCCGGTCACTACAACACCGGCCTGGAAAAAGAAAAACTGATGGAAGTGCAGAAGGTCCTCGAAGAGGCCGCTCGCGCCAAGGCCATCGGTTCGACCCGTTTCTGCATGGGCGCGGCGTGGAAACACCCGTCGGCCAAAGACATGCCTTACGTGCTGAAGATGGTCGAAGGCGTGAAGGCCATGGGCCTGGAAACCTGCATGACCCTCGGTCGTCTGGACCAGGAGCAGACCGAAGCGCTGGCCAAGGCTGGCCTCGATTACTACAACCACAACCTCGACACTTCGCCGGATTTCTACACCAGCATCATCACCACCCGCACCTACAGCGAGCGCCTGCAAACCCTGGCCTACGTGCGTGATTCGGGGATGAAGATCTGCTCCGGCGGCATCCTCGGCATGGGCGAGTCCCTTGATGACCGCGCCAACCTGCTGATCCAGCTGGCCAACCTGCCGGAGCATCCGGAATCGGTGCCGATCAACATGCTGGTGAAAGTCGCCGGTACGCCGCTGGAAAACGCCGAAGACATCGATCCGTTCGACTTCATCCGCATGCTCGCCGTAGCGCGCATCCTGATGCCGAAGTCCCACGTGCGCCTGTCCGCCGGCCGTGAAGCGATGAATGAACAGATGCAGGCTCTGGCGTTCTTTGCCGGCGCGAACTCGATTTTCTACGGCGACAAACTGCTGACCACCGCCAACCCACAGGCCGACAAGGACATGCAACTGTTCTCGCGACTGGGCATCCTGCCGGAAGCGCGCGAAGAGCACGCTGACGAAGTGCATCAGGCCGCCATCGAGCAGGCGCTGGTGGAGCAGAAGAGCAGCGAGCAGTTCTACAACGCCGCCGTCTAACCAACGCAGATTTCATGGATTGGAATGCAAACCCTGTGGGAGCGGGCTTGCCCGCGATAGCGGCTTATCAGTCGACATCTATGTTGAATGTGACGCCGTCATCGCGGGCAAGCCCGCTCCCACAAGGGTTGTGTCGATATTTGATTACGTAATCTGACTTCCGAGGCCTGCATGTCTTTCGATCTCGCCGCACGCCTTGCTGCCCGTCGTGCCGAAAATCTCTATCGCCAACGCCCCTTGCTCGAAAGCCCCCAGGGCCCGGAAGTGGTGGTCGATGGCCGGCCGTTGCTGGCGTTCTGTAACAACGATTACCTGGGCCTGGCCAATCATCCGCAAGTGATCGAGGCCTGGCGCGCCGGGGCTTCTCGATGGGGCGTCGGCGGCGGCGCTTCGCATCTGGTCATCGGCCACAGCACGCCACATCACGAGCTGGAAGAAGCGCTGGCTGACTTGACCGGCCGCCCGCGCGCGTTGCTGTTCACCACCGGCTACATGGCCAACCTCGGTGCGGTCACCGCGTTGGTCGGGCAGGGCGATACGGTGCTCGAAGACCGCCTCAATCACGCCTCGTTGCTCGATGCCGGTTTGTTGTCCGGCGCGCGTTTCAATCGTTATCTGCATAACAATGCAGCGAGCCTGGCCAATCGTCTCGAGAAAGCCACCGGCAATACGCTGGTGGTCACCGACGGTGTGTTCAGCATGGACGGCGATATCGCTGACCTGCCGGCATTGGCCCGAGAAGCCAAGGCCAAAGGTGCGTGGCTGATGGTGGATGACGCGCACGGTTTTGGTCCGCTGGGTGCCAATGGCGGCGGGATCGTCGAGCATTTCGGCCTGAGCCAGGAAGACGTGCCCGTGCTGGTCGGCACCCTCGGCAAGGCGTTCGGGACGGCGGGCGCGTTCGTCGCCGGCAGCGAAGAGCTGATCGAGAGTCTGATCCAGTTCGCCCGTCCCTACATTTACACCACCAGCCAACCGCCGGCCCTGGCCTGCGCGACGCTGAAAAGCCTGGAATTGCTGCGCAGCGAACACTGGCGGCGTGAGCATCTGAAAACGCTGATCCGTCAGTTCCGCCACGGCGCCGAGCAGATCGGCCTGGAATTGATGGACAGCTTCACGCCCATTCAACCGATCATGATCGGCGACGCCGGGCGTGCGGTGCGACTGTCGCAGATGCTGCGCGAACGCGGCTTGATGGTCACGGCGATTCGTCCGCCGACCGTGCCCGCCGGCAGCGCTCGTCTGCGGGTAACCCTGACCGCCGCGCACAGCGAGGCGCAGGTGCAGCTATTGTTAAATGGACTGGCCGATTGTTTTCAACAACTGGGACCGGAGCCAAGCCATGCGTAATCGCCTGATTCTGCTGCCCGGCTGGGGCCTCGGGATTTCTCCGCTGGAACCCTTGGCGGCTGCGTTGCAGGGGCTGGACGAACACCTGCGCGTCGAGATCGAGCCGTTGCCGGATCTGGAGTCCAGCGACCTTGAAGAGTGGCTCGACGAACTCGACTCGGCCGTACCTCAGGATGCATGGCTTGGCGGCTGGTCGCTCGGCGGCATGCTTGCCTCCGAGTTGGCGGCGCGACGCGGTGATCGTTGCTGCGGCTTGCTGACCCTGGCGAGCAATCCTTCTTTTGTTGCCCATGAACAGTGGCCGAGCGCGATGCCCGGCGAGACGTTTGATGCGTTTCTGGCAGGCTGCAATGCCGATCCGCGCATGACCTTGAAACGCTTTTCGCTGCTGTGCGCACAAGGCGCCGAAGACCCACGCGGGTTGTCGCGGTTGCTGCTCGGTGGTGCGCCAAACGCCTCTGCTGCGGTGTTGATGAGCTGCCTGGAGTTGCTGGCACAACTGGATACCCGCCAGGCGTTGCAGGCCTTTCGCGGCCCGCAGTTGCACCTGTTCGCCGGCCTCGACGGACTGGTTCCGGCCGAAGCGGCGGGGGATTTGCTGGCGTTACTGCCGGATGTCGAAATCGGTCTGATTGAACAGGCCAGCCACGCGTTTCTTCTGGAAGACCCTCACGGTGTGGCGGGGGCGATCCAGGCCTTTTTGCATGAGTCCGGTGATGACTGATTTATCCCTTCCCAGCCTGCCCGGCGGCCTGCCGGACAAACGCCAGGTGGCGGCGTCCTTTTCCCGCGCGGCGGCCAGCTACGACAGCGTGGCCGAATTGCAGCGTGACGTCGGCAGCCAGTTGTTGAGCCGTTTGCCGGGCGATTTCGTGCCCGGTCGCTGGCTGGACCTGGGCTGTGGCACCGGGCATTTCAGTCGTGTGCTGGGTGAGCGTTTTCCTGGCGGTCACGGCGTGGCGCTGGACATCGCCGAAGGCATGCTCAATCACGCGCGTCCATTGGGCGGGGCCATGCACTTCATCGCCGGGGATGCGGAGCGGTTGCCATTGCAGGATTCGACCTGTGATTTGATTTTCTCCAGCCTGGCGGTGCAGTGGTGCGCGGACTTTGCGTCGGTGCTCAGTGAGGCCCATCGTGTGCTGAAACCCGGGGGAATGTTTGCGTTTGCTAGTCTGTGCGTGGGCACACTGTTTGAGCTGCGAGACAGTTGGCGTCAGGTGGATGGCATGGTGCACGTCAACCGCTTCCGCGAGTTCGGGGTTTATCAACACCTGTGTGCGGCCAGCGGTTTGAAGGTCGCGAGTCTGCAAACCCGTCCTCACGTGCTGCATTACCCGGATGTGCGCAGCCTGACTCATGAACTCAAGGCGCTGGGCGCGCACAATCTGAACCCCGGTCGGCCGGGTGGTTTGACCGGCAGGGCGCGGATCCTCGGCCTGGTCGAGGCGTATGAGCAGTTTCGTCAGGCCCAAGGCCTGCCGGCGACTTATCAAGTGGTGTACGCCGTTTTGGAGAAACCCTTATGAGCGCAGCGTATTTCATCACCGGGACTGACACAGATGTTGGCAAAACCACCGTGGCTGCGGGTTTGCTGCATGCCGCGAGGTTGGCCGGCCTGAGTACGGCGGCGGGAAAACCGGTGGCCTCCGGTTGCGACGTGACGCCCAAGGGCTTGCGCAACGCCGATGCGTTGGCTCTGCTGGCGGAATGTTCAGTGCCGCTGACGTATGCACAAGTCAACCCGGTGGCCTTCGAACCGGCCATCGCTCCGCATCTGGCGGCGCGCGAGGCCGGCGTGGCGTTGACGGTGCAATCGTTGCTGACGCCAATGCAGCAGATTCTGGAGATGCAGGCAGATTTCACCCTCATCGAAGGCGCTGGTGGTTGGCGCGTGCCGCTGGCGGATCAGGACAACCTGTCGGACCTGGCCATGGCTCTGGACCTGCCGGTGATTCTGGTGGTCGGCGTACGGCTGGGCTGCATCAACCATGCGCTGCTGACGGCCGAGGCGATTGCCCGGGACGGTTTGCAACTGGCGGGTTGGGTGGCCAACATCATCGATGCCAAGACCGCGCGCCTTGAAGAAAACCTGGCCACGCTGGCCGAGCGGATCCCGGCACCGTGCCTGGGGCGCGTACCGAAACTCAAGGTGGTGACGGCAGAGGCGGTGGCGGAACACCTTCAGCTGGATTTGCTGGACTGAGATTTCAAGCACTGGTTTTACCTATGACAAGGCACTGTGCCATTAGTGTTTTTGTCGGGCCTTTTGCAGGCGGGTCTGGTTCAATGGCCGCTGTTGATCCTTTGTAGGACGAGTTCCCCCATGGAAATCTCAGGAAGTACCGCTTTTTATGCTGGTCTGAGCACTATTCAGACGGGGCAGAACCGTGTCGATCAAGCCTCCGGCCAGATTGCCAACAATTCGGTCGAGCGTTCGGTGACCAGCCAGTCCTCCGATGCTCAGGTCAATCGCCTGCGCTCGGTTGATCGCAGCCAGCAGTCGGACCTCGCCAGCAACATGGTCGAGATGGCTCAGGGCAAGTTTCAGGTCGAGGCCGGTGTCAAAGTTGCCAAAGCTTCCGATGAAATGCTCGGTACGCTGATCGACACATTCGCTTGATCATCTGCTGAAACCGCTCTGCCAACGCCGCGACCCTTCGCGGCGTTTTTGTGTGTAAGTCCTTCTCTCCCAACTAAACTTTTCTGCAGGACGTGTTGCTCAGTCAACGGCGTTGCGTTGTCGCGTGTGCAGCTTTGCGCGGGGAGTGAAGACGAACGGCAAAAGATCGGCGCTTGACAAGATTTGGGCGTAAACGTATGTTTCAAACAACTGTTTGACCGTCACAACAAATCAACGCGGTCGTTCATTCCCGGTTACATCAGCAGAGGTTTATCGCTATGCCTGACTACAAGGCCCCCTTGCGTGATATTCGCTTCGTTCGTGACGAACTGCTCGGCTACGAAGCGCACTATCAGAGCCTTCCGGCTTGCTCGGACGCAACTCCGGACATGGTTGACGCCATTCTCGAAGAAGGCGCCAAGTTTTGTGAGCAGGTACTGGCTCCGCTGAACCGCGTGGGTGACACCGAAGGCTGCACCTGGAGCGAGTCCGGCGTTAAAACCCCGACCGGCTTCAAAGAAGCCTACAAGCAATTCGTTGAAGGCGGCTGGCCAAGCCTGGCCCACGACGTAGAGCACGGCGGCCAGGGCCTGCCGGAGTCTCTGGGTCTGGCAGTCAGCGAAATGGTTGGCGAGGCCAACTGGTCGTGGGGCATGTACCCGGGCCTGTCGCACGGCGCGATGAACACCATTTCCGAGCACGGCACGCCTGAGCAGCAACACGCCTACCTGACCAAACTGGTCTCCGGCGAATGGACCGGCACCATGTGCCTGACCGAACCGCACTGCGGCACCGACCTGGGCATGCTGCGCACCAAGGCCGAACCTCAGGCCGACGGTTCCTACAAAGTCTCCGGCACCAAGATCTTCATCTCGGCCGGTGAACACGACATGGCCGACAACATCGTCCACATCGTGCTGGCTCGCCTGCCGGATGCACCGGCTGGCACCAAAGGTATCTCGCTGTTCATCGTTCCGAAATTCATGCCGAACGAAGACGGTTCGATCGGTGCGCGCAACGCCGTGTCCTGTGGTTCCCTGGAACACAAAATGGGCATCCACGGCAACGCCACCTGCGTGATGAACTTCGACGCGGCCACCGGTTTCCTGATCGGTCCGGCGAACAAAGGCCTGAACTGCATGTTCACCTTCATGAACACCGCACGTCTGGGTACCGCGCTGCAAGGCCTGGCCCACGCCGAAATCGGTTTCCAGGGCGGCCTGAAATACGCTCGCGATCGTCTGCAAATGCGCTCCCTGACTGGCCCGAAAGCGCCGGAAAAAGCCGCCGACCCGATCATCGTGCACCCTGACGTCCGTCGCATGTTGTTGACCATGAAAGCGTTCGCCGAAGGCAACCGCGCAATGGTTTACTTCACTGCCAAGCAAGTCGACATCGTCAAGTACGGCGTGGACGAAGAAGAGAAGAAGAAAGCCGACGCACTGCTGGCGTTCATGACGCCAATCGCCAAAGCCTTCATGACCGAAGTCGGTTTCGAATCCGCCAACCACGGCGTGCAAATCTACGGCGGCCACGGCTTCATCGCCGAGTGGGGCATGGAGCAGAACGTTCGCGACAGCCGCATTTCGATGCTGTACGAAGGCACCACCGGCATCCAGGCACTCGACCTGCTGGGCCGCAAAGTGTTGATGACTCAAGGCGAGGCCCTGAAAGGCTTCACCAAGATCGTCCACAAGTTCTGCCAGACCAACGAAGGCAACGAAGCCGTTCAGGAATTCGTCGCACCGCTGGCTGCAATCAACAAAGAATGGGGCGAGCTGACCATGAAGGTCGGTATGGCAGCCATGAAAGACCGCGAAGAAGTCGGCGCGGCCTCCGTGGACTACCTGATGTACTCCGGTTACGCCTGCCTGGCCTACTTCTGGGCTGACATGGCACGCCTGGCGGCCGAGAAACTGGCAGCCGGCACCACCGAAACGGCGTTCTACACCGCCAAGCTGCAGACTGCGCGCTTCTACTTCCAGCGCATCCTGCCGCGTACCCGCACTCACGTTGCAACCATGCTGTCGGGCGCCAACAACCTGATGGACATGAAAGAAGAAGACTTCGCACTGGGCTACTAAGCCTTAACGCAGCCTTCTGAAAAAACCGCTGCTCCTTCGGGAGTGGCGGTTTTTTTTCAACTCGACTTTGGTGAAAAAACCATGGTTGGCGGCAGTTTCCCCGTCTTTTGTAACGACCTTTGATGGGGGGACCGTGCATTGCTGGTTGGCCGGATAGTAGTCAGTAATGCGGCGTCAAAAAAACCTTAGCAAATCACTCAGAAAATCAGGGTCACTGCCGTTAAAGTAGTGGGCACAATGCCATCTATAGACATGACGGGTCGGAGCTTTACCCTTGCCGCGTTCTTCCGCTGTACGTTTCAGTCATTTCCTACCCTCACTTCTGCTTTTGCTTGCGGGGCTGGCGGCTGCGTACGTCAAGGACCTGAACGTCTTCTTCACTTCGCTGTTCAACGTGCTGCCTACGTTGGTGCTGTTGCTCGGCGGTGCTTATTGCGCGGTTTACCGACGTCAGCGTGAACTGTTTCTGATGGTCACGGTGTACATCGCCTACTACCTGCTCGACACCCAGACCGACTATTACCGCGACAACGGCAGAGTGCGTGAAGACGCCGCCGTGGTCTTTCACCTGTGCTGTCTGTTGCTGCCGCTGATGTTTGGCATATTCGCCGCGTGGCAGGAACGCACCCATCTGTTCCAGGACATGATCGCGCGTTTCGCGGTGTTGCTGGCCGTCGGCAGCGTGGCGTTGGGCCTGGAGCAAAGTTACCCACAGGCGCTGTTGATGTGGCTGTCGGAAATCCGCTGGCCAGCCCTGCATGGCGCGTGGATGAGCCTGATTCAGCTGTCCTACCCCGTGTTTATCGCTTCGTTCCTGCTGCTGAGCTGGCAATACTGGCGCAACCCCAGGCCTTTGCACGCCGCCCAACTGGTGGGTCTGCTCGGGTTGTTCTGGGCGTTGCCGAAGACGTTCATCCTGCCGTTCACCCTGAACATCATGTGCAGCCAGGTGATGTTGATGATTGCCGCGGCGGTTGCCCATGAAGCCTATCAAATGGCCTTCCGCGATGAGCTCACCGGTTTGCCTGGCCGCCGCGCGTTGAACGAACGCATGCAGCGCCTGGGGCGCAATTACGTGCTGGCCATGAGCGACGTCGACCACTTCAAGAAATTCAACGACACCCACGGCCACGACGTCGGCGATCAGGTGCTGCGGCTGGTAGCCAGCAAACTGTCGAAAATCGGCGGCGGCGGCAGGGCGTATCGCTACGGCGGTGAGGAATTTGCGCTGGTGTTCGCGGGCAAGACGCTTGAAGAGTGCATGCCGCACCTGGAAGTCATCCGCGAATCCATCGCCACCTACAACATTCAACTGCGTAACCAGGACAACCGTCCTCAGGATGACCAGCAAGGTCGTCAACGTCGTTCCGGCTCAGGGGCTTCGAGTGTGTCGGTCACCGTCAGCATCGGCGTCGCCGAACGCGTGGAACAACGCAACCCGGAAAAAGTGCTCAAGTCTGCCGATGAGGCGCTCTACGCTGCAAAAGGTGCCGGGCGAAACTGCGTGGTGGCTTACGGTCAGAACCGTCGTGGTGCGGTACGCGAGGCGGCTGCGGGTTGAGTGATGATGGCGCATTCAGCGTCTGGACTGTGATTGTGAGGCGTGGTCGGCGGCAGTAGGTTTGATCAATCTGCTGCCGGAGAAATGACCATGCCCGAGTACAAAGCTCCCCTGCGCGACATGCGCTTTCTGATCGACCACGTCTTCGACTTTCACAGCAACTACGCCGCACTGGGCGCCACGGATGCCAGCCCGGACATGGTCAATGCGATCCTCGAAGAAGGCGCGAAGTTCTGCGAGAACGTGCTCGCACCGCTCAATCGTAGCGGCGACGAAGAGGGCTGCCATTTCGACAACGGCGTGGTGACAACGCCTACAGGCTTCAAGCAAGCCTTCGCACAATACGTCGAAGGTGGCTGGCATGGTCTGGCGGCCGATCCCGCTTATGGCGGCCAGGGCTTGCCGAGCTCCCTGGGGCTGGTCATCAGCGAGATGGTCGGGTCCAGCAACACTTCCTGGGGCATGTACCCGGGCCTGACGCACGGCGCGATGTCGGCGATCCACGCCCATGGCACCGAAGAACAGAAAAACACCTACCTGAGCAAACTCACCGCAGGCCAATGGACCGGCACCATGTGCCTGACCGAAGCCCATTGCGGCACAGACCTGGGCATTATCAAGACCCGCGCCGTGCCGGCAGCCGATGGCAGTTACGCGATCTCCGGCAGCAAGATTTTCATCTCTGCCGGCGAACACGACATGAGCGACAACATCATTCACCTGGTGCTGGCGAAACTGCCGGATGCGCCTGCGGGCACCAAGGGCATTTCGCTGTTCATCGTTCCTAAGTTCCTACCCGATGCCGAAGGTGAGGCGGGGGCGCGCAACGGCGTTTCCTGCGGCTCGATCGAGCACAAAATGGGTATCAAGGCCTCGGCCACCTGCGTGCTGAACTTCGACGAGGCCAAGGGCTTTCTGATCGGTGAGCCGAACAAGGGCCTGAACTGCATGTTCACCATGATGAACCATGCGCGTCTCGGCACTGGGATGCAGGGTTTGTGTTTGGGGGAAGCGAGTTTTCAGGGCGCGATCAAGTACGCCAATGATCGTTTGCAGATGCGCTCGCTGACCGGCCCGAAAGCACCGGAAAAAGCCGCCGACCCGATCATCGTTCATCCTGATGTGCGTCGAATGTTGCTGACCATGAAGGCCTTCAACGAAGGCAATCGCGCGCTGACCTACTTCACCGCGCAACTCCTGGATGCTGCGCACCTGAGCCCGGATGAAACCGCGCGGCAGGACGCCGAAGACCTGTTGGCGTTCCTGACGCCGATCTGTAAGGCCTTCATGACCGACACCGGGCTGGAAGTGACCAACCACGGCATGCAGGTGTTCGGCGGCCACGGCTTCATTCGTGAGTGGGGCATGGAGCAGTTGGTTCGCGATTGCCGGATTGCACCGATCTACGAAGGCACCAACGGCATTCAGGCGCTGGATTTGCTCGGGCGCAAAGTGCTCGGCAGCCAGGGCAAATTGCTACGCGGCTTTACCAAAATCGTTCACAAGTTCTGCGCGGCGAACGCCGATCACCCGCAACTCGCCAGCTACGTGGCGCAACTCAACGGGTTGAACCAGCAGTGGGGCGAACTGACCACTCAGGTGGGCATGGCCGCGATGAAGAATCCGGACGAAGTGGGCGCCGCGTCGGTGGATTACCTGATGTACAGCGGTTACATCATCCTCGGTTACTTGTGGCTGCGCATGGCGCTGGTAGCTCAGGCACAGCTGGATGCGGGCAGCGGCGATGCCGATTTCTGCCGGGGCAAACTGGCGACCAACGAGTTTTACTTCAAGCGATTGCTGCCACGCACCGCCGCACATCGCGCGGCTATCGAAGCGGGTAGCGATTGCTTGATGCAACTGCCAGCGGAGTTGTTCTCGGTGTAACGGTTGCGTTTGAAAAGCTTCGCGGGCAAGTCGGATCGCCGTATCGCTCGCTCCTACAGGTCCTTCGTTGTGCACGCATGGTGTGCACGACATAAAACCTGTAGGAGCGAGGCTTGCCCGCGAAGGCGCTCTGGCAGACACAAAAACGCAATGACCAAAAATTACAAAACGGTCACAGCCTGACCCTATGTGTCGCAAAAGTTGTTGGGTTACACTCGGACCCAACGAAAACACTCTTCCTACGAATCACCTGTAAAGATCCTGCGAGGTTTGCCATGGCTGACTACAAAGCGCCCCTGCGCGATATGCGCTTCGTCCTCAATGAAGTATTCGAGGTCGCCAAGCTCTGGGCCGAGTTGCCTGCACTGGCCGATACCGTCGACGCAGAAACCGTTGAAGCCATTCTTGAAGAGGCCGGCAAGGTCACCAGCAAAAGCATCGCGCCCCTGAGCCGTGCGGCTGACGAAGAAGGTTGCCATTGGGCGGACGGTGCTGTCACCACGCCGGCAGGTTTCCCACAGGCTTATCAGACTTATGCTGAAGGCGGTTGGGTCGGCGTCGGTGGCGATCCGACCTACGGCGGCATGGGTATGCCCAAGGCGGTTTCGGCCCAGGTCGAAGAAATGGTCAACTCCGCGAGCCTGTCGTTCGGCTTGTACCCAATGCTGACCGCCGGTGCCTGCCTGTCGATCAACGCCCACGCCAGCGACGAGCTGAAAGCCGCTTACCTGCCGAACATGTACGCCGGCGTCTGGGCCGGTTCCATGTGCCTGACCGAGCCGCACGCCGGTACAGACCTGGGCATCATCCGCACCAAGGCTGAGCCTCAGGCGGACGGTTCCTACAAAGTCAGCGGCACCAAGATTTTCATCACCGGCGGCGAACACGACCTGACCGAGAACATCATTCACCTGGTACTCGCCAAACTGCCGGATGCACCGGCGGGGCCGAAAGGCATTTCGCTGTTCCTGGTGCCGAAGTTCATGGTCAATGCCGATGGCAGCCTGGGGGCACGTAACCCGGCGACCTGCGGTTCGATCGAACACAAGATGGGTATTCAGGCCTCCGCGACTTGCGTGATGAACTTCGACGAAGCCGTGGGTTACCTGGTCGGCGAGCCGAACAAAGGCCTGGCGGCGATGTTCACCATGATGAACTACGAGCGTCTGGGCGTCGGTATCCAGGGTCTGGCCTCTGGCGAACGCTCTTACCAGAACGCCGTTGAATACGCCCGCGACCGCCTGCAAAGCCGTTCGCCGACCGGCGCGCAGAACAAGGACAAAGTGGCCGACCCGATCATCGTCCACCCGGACGTGCGTCGTATGCTGCTGACCATGAAAGCCTCGAACGAAGGCGGCCGTGCTTTCTCGACTTACGTGGCGATGCAACTGGACACCGCCAAGTTCAGCGAAGATGCGACCACCCGCAAACGCGCGGAAGACCTGGTAGCGCTGCTGACCCCGGTAGCCAAGGCATTCCTGACTGACCTCGGTCTGGAAACCACCGTTCACGGCCAGCAGGTTTTCGGCGGCCACGGTTACATCCGTGAGTGGGGCCAGGAACAACTGGTTCGCGACGTGCGCATCACTCAGATCTACGAAGGCACCAACGGCATCCAGGCGCTGGACCTTGTCGGGCGCAAGATCGTTGGCAGCGGCGGGGCGTTCTACAACCTGTTCGCCGACGAGATTCGTCACTTCACC
Source organism: Pseudomonas sp. GM60 (assembly GCF_000282415.1). Classification (NCBI taxonomy): domain Bacteria; kingdom Pseudomonadati; phylum Pseudomonadota; class Gammaproteobacteria; order Pseudomonadales; family Pseudomonadaceae; genus Pseudomonas; species Pseudomonas sp. GM60. The sequence goes on along the minus strand of NZ_AKJI01000006.1, from coordinate 7,459 downwards.
GCGACGGCCAGCGCTGAGCTGGACGAGTTCACCAAGCCGCTGAACGATGCCGTGACCACTCTCGACGAACTGACGGCGTGGTTGCTGGATCGGGCGAAAAACAACCCGAATGAAATCGGCGCGGCTTCGGTCGAATACCTGCAAACTTTCGGTTACGTGGCTTACGCCTACATGTGGGCACTGATGGCCAAGGCCGCCTTCGGTAAAGAAGCGCAGGACGATTTCTACGCAAGCAAATTGGGCACGGCGCGGTTCTATTTCGCACGCCTGCTGCCGCGTATTCACTCGTTGAGTGCGTCGGTGAAGGCCGGTAGCGAGTCGCTGTTCCTGCTGGACGCGGCGCAGTTCTGACAATGTAACGTCATGTAAGCATTCTCTTACATGACGTGCTGCTTTTCTCCCATAGATGCAAATTGGATCCACGGCTAATCTACTTCACATGGACGTCGCGCAGGAAGCGCAAAGCAACAACACGGACACGTAGGATTCTGCCAGGACGGCGGAGTGAAATGGATGTCAGGGAAACAGTCTGCAAAGCCCCGCTTCGGCGGGGTTTTCTTTTGCCCGCAGAAAAGTAGTCAGCTCATCCCGTCCAGGGTTGTCGGGACTTCATTCGGGCCATTCATCACTTCTTCAAGCAAGGTCCGCAACAACGCCAATGACGCTTGTTGCCGTTGCACATCGCGACACACCAACCCGACTTTCAATGGCACCCGTGGCTCGGTCAGCGGCTTCCAGAGCAGTTCGTCATTGCCCAGCATCTTCTGCGAGCGGCCGGGCAGGACAGTCGCTAACCGGGTGTGCGGCAGGCTGTCGAGAATCCCCGCCATGTTGTTCAGTTCGGCCTGCACTTGCGGGCGTCGTCCCAGGCTGGCCAGTTGCGTCTGCCAGATCTGTCGCACCTGAAACTCTTCGCCCAGCAGCAACATCGGCAACTCGGCGGCCTGACTCATGGAGACTTTCTTGAATTCGCGCAGCGGATGATCCGCCGGGATGACCAGTGTCAGCTCATCTTCGTACAGCATCACGCCGTGTAGCCCCGGCTGACGGGGCGGCAGGTAACTGATGCCGATGTCCAGCGAACCGTTGAGCAGCCGTCGTTCGATTTCCAGTCCCGTCAGTTCATAGATCTGCACCACCAGGTGCGGCTGCGCCTTGCGCACGCGTTCGAGCATCTGCGGCACCAGGCTGGTGTGGACGGTTTGCAGCACGCCAATGGCCAGGGTGCGCAGCGCTTGTCCCTTGAAGTTGCCCAATGCTTCACGCGCCCGTTGCAGGCCGTCGAGCAAGGGCAGGGCGTGGTTGTACAGCGTGTGCGCGGCCAGGGTCGGCAGCAAGCGTTTACTGCTGCGTTCGAACAGGCTCACATCGAGGTGTTGTTCGAGCTGGCGAATCTGTTGGGAGAGTGCCGGTTGAGAGATTGAAAGCCGCTCGGCGGCCCGGCCCACATGGCCCTCTTCGTAGACCGCGACGAAATAACGCAGTTGTTTAAAATCCATAAGTTTTACTTATTGAAAATGCTGGGAAATCGAAATGGCTCAAGGTCCTGCCTGAGCCTAGTCTAACCGCATTCACAGGGCTTACAGGGCCATAGAACGCGATGACTACCGTTTACGCCGAAGGTGTTTACATAGGTAAGGCAAAACACCTCAAACGAGGTGTTTTCGGATGAATTTGTTCAATTTACGGCGCTACGCTCCCAGCCTTGATGACCTGAGCGTGGACACTTTCCTGTCGTACAGAAGTGACAATCTTTCCAGTGAGTGCCTGATGCCCAGTGTCGAGCGGCCGAAACAGATTTTTGTGCGCGGTCAGGGCTCATGGTTGTGGGACAGCGAAGACCGCGCCTATCTGGATTTTTCCCAGGGTGGCGGGGCCAATAGCCTCGGACATAGCCCTTCGGTACTGGTCAACGCGATCACGGCGCAAGCTCAATCGCTGATCAACCCCGGTTTTGGCCTGCACAACCGCGGCATGCTCAACCTTGCCGAGCGGCTCTGCGTCAGCACTGGCAGTGACCAGGCATACCTGCTCAACAGTGGCAGTGAAGCCTGTGAAGCGGCGATCAAACTGGCGCGCAAGTGGGGCCAGCAACATCGCGGCGGTGCGTCGCGGATCATCGTGGCCAACAACGGTTGCCATGGACGTAGTCTCGGGACGATCCCGGCGTCGGACAGTTCCAGGCTGACCAACCGCTTCGAGCCGCAACTTCCAGGCTTCAGCCACGTACCGTTCAATGATCTGGCCGCTCTGCACGCCGCCGTTGATGCCCGGACCGTGGCAATCATGCTTGAGCCGATCCAGAACGAAGCCGGGGTCATTCCCGCCACCGAGGATTACCTCAAGGGTGTCGAACGCCTGTGCCGTGAGCTTGGCATCCTGTTGATCTTCGACGAAGTGCAAACCGGTCTTGGGCGACTCGGCACCTTACTCGCGGAACAGTCCTACGGTGTGCGAGCCGATATCGTCGTCCTCGGCAAAGGCCTGGGCGGTGGTGTGCCCTTGGCGGCGCTGCTGGCGCGTGGCAAAGCCTGCTGCTTCGACGTCGGCGAGCTGACGGGCACTCACCATGGCAACGCGCTGATGACCGCTGCAGGCCTGGCTGTGCTCGATAGCGTGCAGGACAAGGGCTTTCTCGAGCATGTCAGGGAAACCGGCCAGCACTTGGGCGAAGGCCTGGCACGTCTGGCTCATCGCTATGGACACGGCGAACTGCGCGGTCAGGGATTGCTCTGGGGGCTGACCCTGTCCGACGATTCGGCTGACGCCGTAGTCAAAGCAGCGCTGTACGAAGGCTTGCTGCTCGACGCCCCGCAAGCCGATTGCCTGCGACTCACCCCAGCGCTTACGGTCAGCAAATCCAACATCGACGAAATGCTCCTGCGCCTGGCCCGCGCGTTTTCCCGCGTGCGCACCGCACAACTGCAATGCCGCAAAGGGATTGTCGTCTGATCAGAACCGCCCTACACGAATTCCCGAACCGTCTCGCGGTATAACGCATCGCCCCACGTTTGATTCTTTTGACGTGGGGCGTTTTTTTGTCTGCGAACTCATTCGGGCAACGACAGTGGGCCAAGACTCGAACTGAACCCTGACGAACGGCGCAGGTCGATTGGTTGTGTGGCTCACGTGAGCCCACTTCAATTCAGGAGCTGCCCCATGGACTTCATTCGCATCATCATCGCCATTCTGTTGCCGCCACTGGGTGTGTTTCTGCAAGTCGGTTTCGCTGGCGCGTTCTGGCTGAATATTCTACTGACGTTGTGCGGTTATATTCCGGGGATCGTGCATGCGGTGTACATCATCGCCAAGCGCTAAGGTTCGCAGCGCAAGATAGATCGCATTCGCTGGCAAGCCAGCTCCCACAGAGTTTGTGCGCGCTGCAGATCCTGTGGGAGCGTGGCTTGCCCGCGAAGGGCGCGACGCGGTTTCAGCTTTCGAGCGCCATCACCCGTCGATAAAACAACCACTCCTGCTCCAGCGCATGGGCCTGATTGCCGGCCTTGCGGAAGCCGTGACGTTCGTCCGCGTAATAATGCGCCTGTACCAGAATGCCGTTTTGCTGCAGCGCCTCGGCCATATCGCGGGTCTGTTGCGGCACGACCACAGCGTCCAGTTCGCCCTGAAAGAAAATCACCGGCACGCTGATGTTACTCGCATGCAGCAGGGGCGTGCGTGCAGCGTAGCGCTCGGCGTCCAGCTCAGGATCGCCAATCAGCCAATCCAGGTAATCGCCTTCGAACTTGTGGGTTGCGCGGCCCAGGGCAACGGGATCGCTAACGCCGTAAAGGCTGGCGCCGGCGCGAAAGACCTTCCTGAACGCCAATGCACACAGCGTGGTGTAGCCGCCGGCGCTGCCACCGCGAATAAACGCCTGGTCGCCATCGATCAATCCGCGCTCGGCGAGATGGGCGACGACCGCGCAGGCATCTTCCACATCCACTTCACCCCAACTCAAATGCAGCGCCTGGCGATAGGCCCGGCCATAGCCGCTGCTGCCACGGTAGTTGAGGTCGGCCACGGCGAAGCCGCGTTGTGCCCAGTACTGGATGCGCGGATCAAGCATCGGGTAGCACGCCGATGTCGGGCCGCCGTGGATGAATACCACCAGCGGCGGTTTCGCTTCGCCGGTCATCGCCGGGTAGAAAAAACCGTGAGCCTCGCCCGAACCGCTCGGGTAGCGCAGGGTTTGCGCGATGCTGATCTGATCGGCGGGCAGCGGCGCGATTCCACCGGCCAATACCCTGACGGCTCGGGTCTTGCGGTCGATGGCGATCACGGCTGATGAACTGACCGGCGAAGCGGCGATGCAGTAGATGAATTGTTCATCCAGTGCGAGATGTCGGAATCGGCTGTAGTCCCCGGTGAAATCTTCTATAGCGTCACCGCCAATGCCCAGTCGGCCGAATCCGCCTTCGGTCCAACTGGCCAGATAGCTGTTTTCACCCAAGGGCAGCCAAGTGCAGCCACCCAACTGCCAGGGCGCAGGTCCATGATCCGCCGCAGTGCTGGGCAACGGGCGCAACGCATCGGAAGACTCCGCCCACGGCTGCCAGTAACCGCCGCGATCCGTCAGGCACAACAGCCGGCCACGGTCATCGAATCGCGGTTGTTGCAACGACTCTTGAATATCTTCACCCGCCAGGCAGCGCGCTTGAGCGTAACGGCCATCGCTCTGGCGCTCGGCAACCATCAGGCGCGTCGCGGTCCATGGCTGGTCCGGACGGCTCCATTCGATCCAGGCCAACCGTCGAGCATCGGGGCTGAGTGTCGGCGCGGCATAAAAGTCAGCACCCTCGGCCAACAGATGCCGCGTGCTGTCCGCCAGATCGATGGCCACCAGACGATGCCGATCCCGATGCTCTTCAACGGCCAACACTTGCCCATTGGCAAATTGCAGATCGCCGTAGCGGCATTCACCGAACGTCAGTGCTTCGGGCGTTTCGCCTTTGAGCGATTGTCGATACAGCTGCTGATCTGCCTCGTTGACGAAAACCAACCCGTCATCTGTCAGACAGAACGCTCCGCCGCCATATTCGTACACCCGACTGCGCACGCTGAAACCCATTGGCGTCAGGCAATGCGCCTGGCCATCACGCCAATGCCAGATTCGACAAGCGGCGTCCTCGGGACGGTACTCATTCCAGAACAGGCCATACTGGCCAACCTGCAGTTCGGCAAAGTCGACACCGGCAGCGACCGCTTTGGCGGCGCTGAAGGGTTCAGCTTTTTGCGATGAGTCGTGAGTTTCGTTCATTGCGAAAGGCCAGTTGTTCGATGGTCTGGGTCGCGTGCTCGGCTTCTTCGCGGGCCTTGAGAATCACGCCGTGATGTTCCGACTTGCTGCACACCGGGTCGGCGTTGCTGGCGTCACCGGTGAGCATGAAGGCCTGGCAGCGGCAGCCACCGAAGTCCTTTTCTTTCTCGTCGCACGAGCGGCAGGGCTCGGGCATCCAGTCGTAACCGCGAAAGCGGTTGAAGCCAAACGAGTCGTACCAGATGTGCTGCATGCTGTGGTCGCGCACGTTAGGAAACTGCACCGGCATCTGTCGGGCGCCGTGACACGGCAGCGCGGTTCCGTCCGGGGTTACTGTCAGAAAAATACTGCCCCAACCGTTCATGCAGGCTTTCGGGCGTTCTTCGTAATAGTCCGGCGTGACGAAAATCAGCTTGCACGGATGCCCTTCGGCTTCCAGTTTTGCGCGGTATTCGTTGGTGATGCGTTCGGCCCGGACCAGTTGTTCCTTGGTCGGCAGCAGTCCGACCCGATTGAGCTGCGCCCAGCCGTAGAACTGGCACGTGGCTAGTTCGACGAAGTCCGCCTCAAGGGCGATGCACAGCTCGATGATCCGGTCGATCTTGTCGATGTTGTGCCGATGGGTGACGAAATTCAGCACCATCGGATAACCGTGTGCTTTCACTGCGCGAGCCATTTCCAGCTTTTGCGCGAAGGCTTTTTTCGAGCCAGCCAGCAAGTTGTTCACCTGCTCGTCGCTGGCCTGGAAGCTGATCTGGATATGGTCCAGGCCGGCCTTCTTGAAGTCGCTGATTTTCTGCTCGGTGAGGCCGATGCCGGAGGTGATCAGGTTGGTGTAGAAACCCAACTTGCGCGCCTCGGCAATCAGTTCGGCGAGGTCCTGGCGCACCAGCGGTTCACCGCCGGAAAAGCCCAGCTGCGCCGCGCCCATTTCCCGTGCTTCGCGGAACACCTTGATCCACTGCTCGGTGCTCAGCTCTTTGCCTTGCTCGGCGAAATCCAGTGGATTGGAGCAGTACGGGCATTGCAGCGGGCAGCGGTAGGTCAGTTCGGCCAGCAGCCACAGCGGCAGGCCGATTTCCGGTTTGGGCGGTAACTTGTCCGACACGGAATCAGGCAAGTTCGATCCAGTGCTGAGCACGGGCGACCTCCATGAATTGCTCGATGTCATCACCGAGCTCTGGCACGCCAGGGAACTGCGCGTCCAGTTCGGCGATGATCGCTGCGACGTCACGTTCGCCGTCGATCAAACCGCCGATCAGCGCGGCGCTTTCATTCAGTTTGATCATGCCTTCCGGGTACAGCAGCACATGGCCTTTCTGCGCCGGTTCGTACTGGAACCGATAGCCTGGACGCCAGGTTGGGGTCTTGCTGCGATCAAAACTCATAAGGTGATTCCTTTGTGCCAGACCCGTTGCTCGGTCACGCTGTGATACGGCGGGCGTTTCAGTTCGTAGGCCATGCTCATGGCATCGAGCATGCTCCAAAGAATGTCCAGTTTGAACTGGAGAATTTCCAGCATGCGCTCCTGGCCTTCCCGCGTCGTGTAGTGCTGCAGGGTGATCGCCAGACCGTGTTCCACATCGCGGCGCGCCTGGCCCAGACGGGTGCGGAAATATTCGTAACCGGCCGGGTCGATCCACGGGTAATGCTGCGGCCAGCTGTCGAGGCGCGACTGGTGGATCTGCGGCGCGAACAGCTCGGTCAAAGAGCTGCTGGCGGCTTCCTGCCAACTGGCCCGGCGGGCGAAGTTGACGTAGGCGTCCACGGCGAAACGCACGCCGGGCAACACCAGTTCCTGCGAGCGCAGTTGGTCCGGGTCGAGGCCGACGGCCTGTCCCAGACGCAGCCACGCTTCGATGCCGCCGTCTTCGCCGGGGGCGCCGTCATGGTCGAGCAGGCGTTGAATCCACTCGCGACGGATTTCCCGGTCCGGGCAGTTGGCCAGAATCGCGGCGTCTTTCAGGGGGATGTTCACCTGATAGTAGAAGCGGTTGGCGACCCAGCCCTGGATCTGCTCGCGGGTCGCCCGGCCTTCGTACATCGCCACGTGATAGGGGTGATGGATATGGTAATAGGCGCCCTTGGCGCGCAGGGCGACTTCGAATTCGGCGGGGGACAGTGGGGTGTCAGTCATTTCGGTCTCCGGGGGAATAACCGGTGGATTCTGTTGTGTCTGTTCGGACGCCTTCGCGGGCAAGC